>CAMCYT010000065.1 GCA_945885485.1 Prosthecobacter debontii | reverse complement strand
GTCCGGCGCACCCGCGACTTCGTGGATCCCACCACGGACGCACCTGAAATCACCACCCTGCCCACGGATGCTGACAATCTCATCTTCGGCCGGCGATATGAAACCATCTCTTTCCGCTGGTTGAACGACTCTGAAATATGATGCCGTCTTGCCTCAACCTTGAAAAAATCCTGATCTTGCCATGCGTGCCGCCCTTTTTCTCTTGATCCTCAGCCTTGCCGCCACTGCGGCGGGAAAATCCACCCGCACCTGTCGTATCCTTTTTATCGCAGCACCAGAGAGCGATCTGAAGACCCTGCAACTGTTCGATGGCAAGACTGCCCAGGAAGTCGAGCTCACCCGCATGGGGTTTTCCCCCGTTTATGAAGTCAGTCCGGAAGCGCTTAACCTTGCATTGCTGCCCACGGCGCCGCCCACCCCAGCCAAGGGTGAGGCTGCTGTGGTTCCGGCAGGTGCACCCGTCGCCGCGATCGCCGAATCAATCCGCGATTTCTATCTCATCGTCTCCAGCGACCCCGCAAACAAGGTAGCGCCAGTGAAAATGCAGGTCGTCGACGCAAATGCTGCGAACTTCAAACCCGGCCAGATGCTCTGGTTCAATCTCACTCAAAACAAGGTGGGCGGCATCGTCGGCACGCGGAAGCTCGTGATCAATCCCAACTCGCGACAGATTCTTGATGAGCCAGCCAGCCGCTTGGAGGAATACCACGTGAACATTCAATTTGTCGCGCCTGGAAAAGAGCGCCCCGAACCTCTTTGTGAAACCAACTGGTTCCATGACCCTCGCAGCCGCAGCGTCCTTTTCATTCTTCAAGCCCCAGGAAGCAACGTTCCACGTATCCAAGGCTTCCCTGACTTTCGGGACGCCGATCCCGAAAAGAAGGATTAATGCGCCAGTGCCCGCATCCTACGCCAATTGGCTCACCGCCAACGGCGTGACTGGCAATTCCAGCTCTGGCGGGGTTCGAAACGGCGTCACCTGTTTGTCACCCGTTTGTCACCCGTTCTAGTGGTTGTCACCCCGCCGCAATGCCACAACATATCACTAATGCTCGCCACACCATGGCAGTATTGAGAACCTGTCACCTTCCAAATCATGTCCGCATCCAAACCAAATATCGCAATCGTCGGCCTCGGCTTCGGCGCCGAATTCATCCCTATCTACCAGCGCCACCCGAACGCTGAATTGGCCGCCATCTGCCAGCGCACCGAATCCCAACTCAACGAGGTCGGCGACAAATACGGCGTTGAAAAGCGCTACACGGACTACGCCGATCTCCTCGCCGATCCCGAGATCGATGCCATCCACATCAATACCGCAATCCCCGACCATGCAGCCCACACCATCGCCGCCCTAGAAGCAGGAAAACACGTCGCCTGCACCGTCCCGATGGCGACCTCGGTCGATGACTGCCGCAGGATCGTCGAAGTTTGCAAGTCCACCGGACTCAAATACATGATGATGGAGACCGTCGTCTACGCCCGCGAGTTCCTCTTCATGAAGGAACTCTACGACAAAGGCGAACTCGGCAAACTCCAATTTCTCAAAGCCTCCCACCAGCAGGATATGGAAGGCTGGCCCGGATATTGGCCCGGCCTCCCGCCCATGCACTACGCCACCCACTGCGTCGGCCCCGTCCTCGGCCTCGCCCGCAACCAGGCCGAATACGTCTCCTGCTTTGCGTCCGGCAGCATCAGCGAAGAAATGCACGCTTGCTACGGCTCCCCATACGCCATCGAAACCTGCCACATCAAATTCAAAGACTCCGACCTATCCGCGCTCGTTTATCGCTCACTCTTCGACGTCGCCCGCCAATACCGCGAATCTTTCGAAGTTTACGGAACCAAGAAATCGGTCGAGTGGCCGCTGATCGAAGGCGAACCTCTCGTCGTTCACACTGCGAAAAAGCCCGAGCCGGAAATTCCCGAAAAAGTCGAGAGCCCGGATTACGCCCACCTCCTTCCCGACGAAATCGCCCCGTTCACCACCGGCGGCGTCTACGGTAGCGATGACGGCGCAGAGCACCTTTCCTTCACCCAAGGCGGCGGCCACGGCGGATCCCACCCGCACCTCGCCCACCAGTTTATCGAACTCCTCCGCGGAAACGGCGAGGGCTACCCGAACGCCGTCCAGTCCGCCAACATCACCTGCACCGGCATCCTCGCCCACGAATCCGCCCAGCAGGGAGGCAAAATCATCCACCTCCCCGAGTTCACCCTCTCCTAAAACGAGGAATCGGCATCCTGCTGGTGATTCAATTCCCCTTACCAGGAAACTCCTCGCCTCCACGCCGCTTTACTCCTAACATCCGTCGGCTTCCTCCACGGCGCCTATTGCTTCTGCAACTTCGCCGTCTTCGCCAATCTCGTCGGCGGCCATGCGCTGAAGCTGCCCTCCGAGTGCCGTGCTGTCTTCCGGAGAATTCGGTCAAATCAAGTTTTGGCGATCGCTAAATCCATGTGCGCAGTTGGCTGCCCCGTCCCTTCGCTGCGAATGGGCAGGGTACTTTAGCTGAGTCCATGAGGATTCGTCAAAACCCATTCCAGATCCTCTGCCTAAAAACGCATGAATCCAAGAATGGCACATTTGGAATAACTATATCTGC
The DNA here is from genome assembly GCA_945885485.1 of Prosthecobacter debontii. Taxonomy (GTDB): domain Bacteria; phylum Verrucomicrobiota; class Verrucomicrobiia; order Verrucomicrobiales; family Akkermansiaceae; genus Luteolibacter. The sequence continues at coordinate 9,680 of CAMCYT010000065.1, read as the reverse complement.
CATAGCCATGAATGTTCGAATCTAGGGCATAAGCGCGGTATTTTTTTGCTCGGTTAGACCTGGGTAAATTTTCGATCTCACTGGCCGCAGCCAGAAAAGGAGAAAGCCGTTAACTCCTTAAGAGTCAACGGCTTTCATTGGTTGCGGGAGCAGGATTTGAACCTACGATCTTCAGGTTATGAGCCTGACGAGATACCTGACTTCTCCATCCCGCGTTTGGATGTTTCCGCCTTTCGGTGGACGCAAGAAGTAACCGCCTATCATAATCACGCGCAAGGTAAAATTTTGCTTCTTCGTCATTTTTTGATTCAATGGCGCCACAGATGAACGTTGCAGCAGAGAAATATCGAACCTTTAGTGAGACCGAGTGGCGAGATTTGGCTCAAAATCACTTCGATATCGCAACCACTTTCACCGCCGGCCCACGACAGCGCAGAGATCGCGATGAAAAGCATCCGGTCGAAGATTTCCTCTTCAATTACTACCCCTACCCCATCGCTCTGATGGAACAATGGCAACCCGGCTACGGCACGGTTTTACAATTCTCTGATTTGGAAACTTTACCCATCCAGTTGAAAAATCGCCGCTATCGCATCGATGCAGATCGCTGTTATCTCGACCTCGAATTGATGGACGAAAAAGAACGCCAACGGCTACAATGGATTGTCGAGCTATTGGAAGCCACGCAGCGACACGTCCCGAACTTTGCATGCCATGGCTTACACGAATGGGCAATGGTTTACCGTGCTGAGGAAATTCGTCATGCAGCGATCGCTCCGCTACGTTTACCTCAAGCAGAGATCGATGATCTTGTCAGTTCTCGTTCTATCACCTGCACGCATTACGACGCGTTTCGGTTTTTTGCGAACGATGCGAAGCCGCTGAATCGTCATCCACTCAGCCTCGATACCCGCCTCAAAAACGAGCAGCCAGGCTGCGTTCATGCCAACATGGATCTCTACAAATGGGCTGCAAAATCCATGCCATGGGTCTGCTCTGAGCTATTACTAGAAACCTTCCTCCTCGCCAGTCAACTCCGCGATCTCGACATGCGCGCCAGTCCCTACGACCTCTCTGCCTGGAACGTTAAGCCCATTAAAATCGAAACTCCTGAAGGACGCAGAGACTACGAAATCGAACAACGCCGACTCGCTTTTTTAGCGATTGAACTACGCACAAAGCTCATCACCGCAATTCAGCGAGTGGTTCTTCGATGATTCCCCCCCAAACAAAACGATTGTTTTTTTAATCGACGTAGAAATAGACTGCTCACCCACCCCGCCAAACCTCAATCTATTACTCATGTCGAAACGCACCAAAGCACAGCTCAAGGCCACTTCCCCCAACTACACAGCAGCAAAACAACGCTACGCCGATATGGGCGTAGATACAGATGCGGTGATGAAGAAACTCGCGACCATCCCGATTTCTCTCCACTGCTGGCAGGGCGACGATGTTGGTGGATTCGAAACCACCAGCGAAGGCCTTAGCGGCGGAATCGCGGTGACTGGAAACTATCTAGGCAAAGCCCGCACTCCGGATGAGCTCCGCGCAGATCTCGACAAAGCACTTTCCCTCATTCCTGGCAAACATCGCCTCAACCTCCATGCATTCTACGGCGAGTTCGGTGGTAAAAATGTGGATCGCGATCAAATCGAGCCTAAACATTTCAAAAACTGGATCGATTGGGCGAAGTCGAACAAGATAGGCATGGATTTCAACCCAACTTGTTTCTCTCACCCAAAAGCCGCAGATGGTTTCACCCTCTCCCATTCTAACAAAGGCATCCGCGATTTCTGGATCGAGCATTGCCAGCGCTCACGCGACATTTCCGCAGCAATGGGCAAGGCGCTCGGCTCACCCTGCGTCATGAACGTTTGGATTCCCGATGGTTATAAAGACTCTCCCGTTGATCGCGTCTCACCACGCCAGCGCCTCGAAAAATCCCTCGATAAGATTTTCTCCAAAAAGCAAAATCCCAAACACATGCTCGATGCTGTGGAATGCAAATTATTCGGCATCGGTAGTGAAAGCTACGTCGTCGGCTCCCACGAATTCTACATGGGCTACGCCGTGAAAAACCAAAAACTCCTCTGCCTCGACGCCGGCCATTTCCACCCCACGGAAACCATCGCTGATAAACTGGGTTCCGCTTTGATGTTCGTTCCGGAAATCCTGCTCCACGTCAGTCGTGGCGTGCGTTGGGATAGCGATCACGTCGTCACTCTCGACGACTCACTCCAAGGCATCGCCTCCGCCTTGGTTCGCGACAATCTCCTTTCCCGCACCCACATCGGCCTAGATTTCTTCGACGCCAGCATCAACCGCATCGCGGCATGGACCATCGGCACGCGCAACACGTTGAAATCTCTCCTCATCGCGCTGTTAGAACCCGCTGCACTTCGCGAAGCAGAAAAATCCGGCGACCTCACCACCCGCCTCTCGCTCATGGAAGAACTCAAATCCATGCCATGGGGCGATGTCTGGGATCAATATTGCGAAATGCAAAATGTCCCCGTCGGCATGAACTGGGTCAAAGAAACCCAGAAATACGAAGCCGCGGTTCTTTCCAAACGTAAGTAATCTCTCAAAACCAAACACTAACACATTATCTATTTATGAATCCTCTTCTTGGAGTTGTTTATCACTGGCTCGGCGGTCTCGCTTCGGGCTCTTTCTACGTTCCATTCCGTGGCGTGAAGCGCTGGTCTTGGGAGACTTCATGGCTAGCTGCCGGAATCTTTTCTTGGATCATCGCACCATGGGTCTTTGCAACTTTGAATACCACTGATCCAGTCACAGTGCTTAAGGAGACGCCCGGACATGTTTGGTTTTACAGCTATATTTTTGGAGCGTTATGGGGCATCGGAGGTCTAACATTCGGTCTCGCAATGCGCTATCTAGGCATGTCCCTAGGCATGGCTGTAGCTCTCGGTTACTGCACGGTATTCGGCACGCTGATTCCACCCATTTTCAAAGGCGAGTTCAAAGCCAAGCTCCTCGATGATGTAAGCGGACGCTGGATTCTTGCCGGACTTGCGGTATGTGTGATCGGAATCATCATCACAGCTCTTGCCGGCAAAGCCAAAGAAGGTGAAATGACCGAAGCTCAAAAGCGCGACACGGTCAAAGAGTTCAGTTTTAAAAAAGGGATCATCGTAGCCACCTTTTCCGGTATCATGAGCGCTTGTTTTGCTTTTGGCCTCACAGCCGGCGATTGGATGCGCGCAACGACCTACAATGTTGACCTCGCTTGGAGCGCCAACGCCGCTGGTAAAACTATCGAACGTGCGAAAGAACCGTCTGGCGACGAGGACAAGGCATTCGTTAAATCCCTAGAGAGTGCGCAGCTGTTTGATGCGGGTAAGGCAGGCTCAATGAACGGGATCATCGGCTTCTTAGAAGAGCCTTTTACTTTGCAGACTAAGATCGACCTTCTGCACGCGAGTTCTTCGATTCTAAATAAGGATGCGAAACTTCTGGCCGACGCAGAAGCCAATCTTCCCAAAGCATTGGAAAAATCACAAGCGACTTTAACCGCCATCAAGGCGTCTGCGGATCCTATCGCCGTTCGGATTGCTGCGTATAGTGAAAATCTCCCGACATTGGCTGCTGACAGCAAAGTTTTTCCGATCATCGATAACCTCAGTTATTTGTCCGAAAAAGAAACAGCATTAAGAGTCGTGGCATCCGGTGCTGATTTTTCATCCATCCACGCCAAGCACAGTCTCTGGACGGGACTACCAGTCCTTATCGTTGTTTTGTTAGGAGGATTTACCACCAACTTCATCTGGTGTGTAATACTAAATATCAAAAATCGTAGCGGTTATGAATATCTCGCCTGCAAGCAACGCCATCCTGCTCATGCCAAAGATCAATCCAGCATCGAGAATGTCACTGATGCACCCGCTGAAGAGTTGACCGGTTCAGCCGGCCAGTGTTGCAATGGAAATCATGCTCGGATTCCGCTCATCGGAAACTACCTCTTCGCTGCCTTGGCCGGAACGCTTTGGTATTTCCAATTCTTCTTCTACTCGATGGGTGAAACGCAAATGGGTGAATACAAATTCAGTAGTTGGACTCTGCACATGGCATCGATCATCATCTTCAGTTCCATCTGGGGACTCGCCTTGAGGGAGTGGAAAGGTTCCAGCACTAAATCGAAGGGACTTCTCTTTACCGGACTCGCGATTCTCGTGCTGTCCACTATGATTATCGGCTACGGTAACATGATAGGCGCGGGCGGCGGTCATTAATTCCCGCTCCTAATAACGTAAAGAGTTCTTAGTTCTTAGTTCTTAGTTCCTGGTTCTTAGTTGGGCTTCGCGCTGCATTTTTTTGAACCAAGAACTAACAACCAGGAACCAATAACTCCTCAATACTCCTCCTCCTCTTCCTCACCGGGAATAGGAGGGATCACGTCTTCGCGCTGGAGCAGTCGTTCTAAATCGAGATCTTGGATGAGATCCGCAGGAGTTCCGCGGACGATGGATGCATAAGGCACGATGCGATCTAGCTCCGCGATCGCGCAGTGCACCATAGAGGAAACGATATCCGCATCGTATTTCTCGCGTTCGAAAAGATTCGTAACACGGAAAACTAACATTTCGCGATCGAGATCATACTCGAAGCCGCCGAGCGTCAGTTGTTTGTTAGCACGCATCAACAGTTCGAGCAACGCCGGCATCTGTGGCTCTGCAATAAACATCGGGCTTTCTGAAACCACACTGAGCGCATTCAATTCAGGAAACGCCTGAACCACCAAATCCACCCGAGTGTGGTGCGCCTCAAAACCCGCACGCAAAACCTCCCTGCCTTCAACCAACTCGGTATGCCAGCCGTTTTTACCAAAAACTTCCTCTACGGATAATATCTGTCGTGAATGCGGTCTCATGCGTTGCGCCGAGATACTCGCCCCAGCACTGCCTTGGCAAGCAAGCTCCGAAACTTTCTATCTATCGGTTTCAAGGAAAGATGCAGCCCAGAGCTCTTCTCCTCATTGAAATGCAGGCTCAGCCACTTTTCATCATCGCTGATTTCCGCCACAATAATTTCCTGCCAAAGCACCAAGCGCAGGTTTTTCGAGGGTAAGAAAAACGGAAAAATCTCCAACCCCAGCGGGGTTAAAATCACATACGCATACCTGGCGAGATGCCCGGTAAGCCAGAAACAACCCAACGCTAAAACAATACAAGGCAACGCCCACAACGGATGCGGCAGCTCTGGGTTAATGTGCCGATACGCCCCAGTCGCCACCAAAGTCACCGCCGCACCAATCAAAACCGCGCCCAACACGCCAAACCCGACCGCTTGCCCCGATCGAGTAAATCTCAGTTCCTTTTCCGGCTCACTGACCATGAGTCAAAGATCTTTATCTCTTACCTGAAAATCCCGCTCTTCAAATTCCACAAAATCATCCCCGTCTTTCTTGCGACGCCATGAGTTAAGCAAAACCACGATCCCTAACCCCATCACAAAAAACGAAGCCTCTAAAATAAACGGAGTTGAAATCAAACCCGCGACTTTTCCCACGCTTTCCCCCACCCATCCGGGAATATACCTCCAAAATAACAGCAGAGAGGTCACCGCAGACATAAACGAAACGATAATCACACCGCCGACAGCGACCTGCTTGCCTCGATTTTCTTGGTTTGAATGCTTATTCATCACGGAATTTTCAAAACCCTAATCCAAATCCGTCTGGCATCCAAACCCTAGTTTGAAAAACATTTCCGAAATCCTTTCAGGCCTATATGAAACATGCTTTCATCCAGCCCATGATCCGCGACGACGACGCCAACCAGTCCCTTGACCAGAAACTCCGCCAGGAAATTCTGTTTGCTCGCGAACGCGTGTATCACTTCGCCAAACCCACGCCTTTCGAGCAACTCGATCTACCCGGCGCAAATTTCGAGCTCTGGGTGAAACGCGAGGACCTATCCCCCATCAAAGCCTACAAATGGCGCGGCGCAGCCAACCGCATGGCCACGCTCAACGAACTCGAAGCCAGGCGTGGTGTCGTCACCGCATCCGCAGGAAACCACGCCCAAGGTGTTGCCCTTGCAGCCAAACAACTCGGCATCCGCGCGCGCATCTACATGCCCCAATCCACGCCCAAAGTAAAACAGGTCGCTGTCATTAAGCTCGGTCAAGAATACGTTTCCGTCCACCTCGCTGGCGATAGTTACGACGATGCGGTCAAAGCCGCGCGCGCTGACGAGGCCTCAACCAAATCCACATTCATCCACGCCTACGACGACATCCAAGTCATAGCCGGCCAAGGAACCCTCGCCGATGAAATCGTCCTCTCTGGCAGAGGCCCTTTCGATGTCGCTTACGTCCAAATCGGCGGCGGCGGAATGGCCGCAGGCGTTTCTACATGGCTCAAAGCCTATTGGCCTAACATCGAAATCGTCGGAGTGGAAGGCGAAGGCCAAGCCTCCATGACCGCATCTATCAAAGCTGGAAAACCTGTTTCGTTAGATCAAGTCGATCTCTTCTGCGATGGCACCGCTGTCAAACAACCCGGCAATCTTCCTTTTCAAATTTGCCAACATTCCATCGACCGCTTCATCACGGTTAGCAATGCACAAGTCACCAAAGCCATCCGCACTTTATGGGATGGATTGAGATCCATTTCCGAGCCATCTGGCGCCATGGGACTTGCCGCCGCTCTCAAAGAAAAAGACTCTATCAAAGGAAAAAAAGTCGTCGTCATCCTCTGCGGCGCAAACATCGACTTCCTTCAAATCGGCCGTATCGCCCAGTCCGAAGGTGCATCGTCAAAATTCAACCGCACCATTCGTGTACAAATTCCCGAAACTCCGGGAACAATGTTAAAGCTGTTAGATTCATGTTTCTCACAAGTCGACATCACCGATTTCCAATACGGAAAAATTGATCAGAAAAACGCGTGGCCGATTTTCTCGCTCGCAGCCGATGAGATTGAAACCATCCAATCCATTTCCTCCAAACTCGATGCGAATGGCTACACTTGGCAAGACATCACCGGCGCGACAGATGTCAATTTCCGCGCCATCCCCTTCCGCAGCGATCTCCTCTCCAACCCCGCTTTCCTTCGTCTCGATTTTTACGAGCGCCCCGGCGCACTCCACGATTTCCTTGCCAAACAACTCACCGGTAACGAAAACCTCAGCTATTTCAACTACCGCCAATCCGGCGAACGCATCGGCCGAGCCTTGATTGGATTGGATTTTCCCTCCTCCTTCGAGCGCGATGCATTTATCATGTCCCTACCCCCACACGGCGAGGGCTACCGCCTCTGCCAAGTCATAGATCCTGAAACTTCTGCTCGTCTTTCAGGCTCAGCTTCATAAATATCCTCTCCCCACATTGTCCGATTTCCTCTCGACAGTACCCACTCACCTGACAAAACTCCAAATCTCTCTCACAACCTCTCTCAATAATGCGGACAGCAATTTTCGGTGACATCCACGCAAATCTTGAAGCTCTCGAAGCTGTTATGGCCGATGCTAAACTACAAGGCGTCACTGATTTCGTCTGCCTCGGTGATGTCGTCGGTTACAACGCAGATCCCGTTGCCTGCTTGAACATCATCCGTGAGATGAATTTCCCTACAGTTAAAGGAAATCACGATTCTGACGCATCGGAAAACCACTCACTGGAAAACATGAACCCAGTCGCAGCATTCGCACTGCAATGGACTCGAGAACAACTCGATGAAGACCAACGCCTCTGGCTCAAACGCCTCCGCATGGTCCGCCAAGTTTCCGATTACACCATCGTTCACAGCACCCTCGACCAGCCTGTCAACTGGAACTACGTCACCAATCGCTTTGATGCGATGTCTAACTTCTCATACCAATTCACCAAGCTTTGCTTCCACGGACACACCCACGTCCCAAAAGTATACGTGAAATCCGATAAAGTCCGCGAGGTCACCGCTGATTCAGTCAAAATTGAAGCAAACGCCAAATACTTCATCAATGCCGGCTCGGTCGGACAACCGCGCGATGGCGATCCCCGCGCCTGCTACGTCATTTACGATAACGAGAGCGAAATTATCGTTTTCCGCAGGGTCGACTACGATATGGCCAAGACCCAAGAGAAGATCCTCGCTGCCGGCCTGCCCGAAATGCTAGCCGAACGCCTCGCCGAAGGCCGCTAAACTTCGGTTACAAGTTTAGGCCGTGGAACATCGGAAACAATTACGTGGAACATGGTTTCCCGCTTGACGCTCACCGCCAAGCCTCCGATGCTCGCCATCTTCCGCCTATAGATGCCAGTAGCGTTTTTTTGTGAATAAGTCATAATTTTCAAAAAAAATGCCCAAACATTCTTATTCGCATCAGCTTTTTTCAATTTAACTCATAAAATTTCTAAACTTTATCTTTTTCATACCCTCATGTTTAAAAAACTTTTTGGAAACATGTTTTCCAGTGATATCGGAATCGACCTCGGAACCGCCAACACCCTCATCAACGTCAAAGATCACGGTATCGTCCTTCGCGAACCCTCCGTGGTAGCCGTCAAAGCCGGAACCAATGAAGTCCTAGCTGTCGGTGACGATGCGAAACGCATGCTCGGCAGAACTCCCGGCAACATCGTCGCAATTCGCCCTCTCAAAGATGGCGTCATCGCGGACTTCGAGGTTACGCAAGCCATGCTTCGCCACTTCATTCGGAAAGTGAACAAAGGCCGCCGCAGTAACCCACGCGTCCTCATCGCCATTCCATCCGGCATCACTGAAGTGGAACGCCGCGCAGTTCGTGAATCTGCGGAACAAGCAGGCGCACGAGAAGTTTATCTCATCGAAGAACCGATGGCCGCTGCAATCGGTGTCGGCCTTCCCGTTCAAGAAGCAGCTGGAAACATGATCGTCGACATCGGCGGTGGTACCACAGAAGTCGCACTCATTTCTCTATCAGGAATCGTTTACGCACGCTCCGTCCGCACCGCTGGAGACGAACTTGATGAAGCCATCATTCAATATATGAAACGCGCTTATAACCTCATGATCGGTGAGCGCACATCAGAAGATATCAAAATTCGTATCGGCTCCGCAGCGCCTCTACCTAAAGAAATGACCATGGAAGTCAAAGGACGCGACCTCGTCGCCGGTCTTCCAAAAACCATCACCATCACCTCTCAGGAAATCCGTGAGGCGATGTCAGATCCGCTCAACACCATTGTTGATGCTGTCCGTACCACCCTCGAACGTTGCCCTCCAGAACTCGCTGCCGACCTTGTAGATCGTGGAATCGTTCTTGCAGGCGGCGGTGCACTTCTCAAAGGCCTTGATCGTTTGCTCCGTGAAGAAACCGGCCTACCGGTCCACGTAGCAGAAGATCCGCTCAGCGCCGTTGCAGAGGGGACTGGCAAAGCTCTTCAGGAACTTGCATTCCTAAAGCGCGTAACCAATACGGATCGCTAAGCTTTCGGCTTATTCCCTCCTAACAAATGCAGCTTCCGACCCAACGGTCATGAAACCGCTCAACCTCATCGCACTGCTTCTCTTCCTCACGGGAGCAACATGGGCTTTAACGCGAAGTGAAGTTATTGTTAGAGATATCCAAGTGGTTTATTTTAAAATTATAAGCCCGACTCTATCAGCCGGTTCATCCCTCGAAACCAAAGCTCGAAAATTGTTAGATGAAACCGAACACTCGAAATCTCTCGAAACCAAACTTACCGCTATT
>CAMCYT010000064.1 GCA_945885485.1 Prosthecobacter debontii | reverse complement strand
AAGCTGGCGGATGATGCGGTCGATGGGAGGGATACCGGTTGTGGCGTCGTAGAAGGATTTCGGGATGGGGCGGTTGTGATGGAAGAAGTTGAGGTTGCGTATTTCTGTGCCGCGGTGGCGGTAAACGCCATGCATGAACTCGCGCCAGCCGATGACTTGGCGGATGAATCCTTCCAGTGAATTCAGTGGAACACGATCTTGATGAGCGAGCGCGGCATCGACAATTTCCTGAGGCGTCAGCAAGCCGATGTTCAGCATCGGGGTCAGGACGGAGTGATTGATAAAGGCGTGTTCGGTCGAGATCGCATCTTCGTAGATTCCGAAGTCTCGAAAACGTTCGTTGATGAAGATTTTTAGCCAAGCTTTCGCATCTGCACGGGTGACGGGGTAGCGAAAGGTTTTGGTTTTGCCTGGGTTGTTAGGGAAATGGGTTTCGATGTGTGAGATCGCGGCTTTGACGTGGGCGTTGTGAGGAGTTTTCGGCGCAAAGGGTGAGGTGAAATTTTTCGGCAGTTTTTTACGATTGTCCTCATCAAACGACCATTGCCCGCCGGTTGGGTTACCATCGGTATCGACGAGGATACGCATGCGTTTGCGTTGGGCTTGATAAAACATCGCCATAAACGGTTTTTTGCGACGGGCGATGTGTTGTTCCAGAAACTCCGGTGGAGATAGAAACGCGGGGGATGGATGAATGTGTAGTGCGATACCGTGAGTGCTCGCAAAGGCATCCAATCGCTTTTCGAGGATGAAATCGTGAGTATCGGCGAGATGGATTTCTGTGAGCTTTTTAGGAAGCTTGTCTCGGAAATCCTGAATGTGAGGAATGACGATCACTTCACGTCCATGTGCCCGAAGCTCTTCCGCGTAGGCCTGCATCGAAGCGCGGTGGAGGACGAGTTTTTGTTTGTGAAACGCGACCGGATATCTGGGATCGTTTCCGAAAATTAATGAATCTTCGGCGAGATAGATGGGCCGACCTTTCGCGAAGGCGGGATGGTTTTCGAAAAGCTGGTGAGGAAAAACAAGCGTGGCGGATAACATCGGGCAGGTGATTTAGATGGATGATTTGGCTTTCGCGTAAGGTAAGCGAATGGGCTGGCTGATTTGGAAATAGGTATCGAGTGCGGTTGATGCAAGTGAACCAATGGCGGTGAGATCGATAGAGCCATCGGCGGCGAGATGTTCTTCGGGAAGTTGTATCAAGCGGACTTTACCGATGATGAGAATGGTGTCGTTTGCGGTGATCGGAATGGTTTCGACGAGATCGAGCGCGAAGCGAAAGCGCGATTCCGCAACGAAGGGTGCAACGATACCGGGTTCGAAGTGAGGCGTCAGGCCGGTGGCGGTGAATTCCGAGATGTCGCGTGGGTAACGTGCCGAGCAATGATGGGCTTGTTCGAGAATGCCGGAGTGGACGTGATTGATGGTGTATGAGCCGGTCTCAAGGATGTTAGATAACGTATGTCGATCTACGAGATCCGGACGCGAGACCAAGCCAATCAGTGCCGGATTCGAGCCGAGGTGGGTGACTGTGGAAAACGGAGCGAGGTTGGTTTGCTCGGCACGATTGACTGATCCAATCAGGGAAATGGGTTTCGGGCCGGGTAGAGTGTTGGCGAACTGTACACGCGCCAATTTTTCCATGGCTTCGATATCCGAGAGGGTGATGCTTTTCATCAGGCATACTACTAAGCGAGGTTTTGTGGCTGGGAAGTAGAAAGATTCTAGAAATTTGTTGGGGTAGTGTCGCCTCGCCGAGTCGACCCAAATCAAAAAATATCAATGCGCGATTTATCTATCACGCGGGATGTAACGTAGCGGACAAGGAGGGGCTGCATTTTGCTGCCCAACAACCGAAGATATTTAAGAGGGCAGCAGAATGCAGCCCCTCCTTGATCAGAGGAAGAATGCTCTAATCATTAACGGCTGGGATTGACTCCGCTGCGCTCCGTCCCTGCCAAATGCGCTTCGCGGATGAGTTGAAATTTCGCTAGTAGCGAAATCTGCAGTAAACCCGGTTTCGCTGCGCTCAAGGGGTTTTATCCTCGTTCCACTCGGGTCATGCAGAATGGATGATTCCTCCTCCGGAATCATCGATTAGGGTTTGCATTCATCCCAGCCTGCTTGCGGTTTGGTTTGCGGAGGTGGGAATGAAAAACGCACCGCGGTATTTGCGGTGCGGGTGGGGAAAAAGTACGCAGGCTGGGATTCGAACCCAGGACCAATTGGTTAAAAGCCAACTGCTCTACCAACTGAGCTACCTGCGCGTTGGATTTGGTGTCACTGGTTGAGTGACGGGGCGGCAAGGTAGGGGAGGCTTGCGGAACTTTGCAAGCCCATTTTAGGGAAAAAATGAAAGTTTTTTAAGAAAGCTGAAATGATTTTGGATCAAGCAGTGAACTAAAATTTTCCATCCATCAATTTATCACGTCTTTCTCTCACTAATCGCACGACGAGGGCGGTCCAGCCGGTTTGGTGGGAGGCACCGAGGCCTTCGCCGGTTTCACCGTGGAAGAATTCGTGGAAAAGGATGAGATCCTGCCAATTTGGATCGTCGGAGTAACGTTTTGAAATCTCGCTGTTGCCGTAGCACGGGCGGTAACCTTGTTTGTTTTTGCTGAACAAGGAGATGAGTCGGTCGCAGAGATCGATGGCGATTTCGCGCAGGGTGAATTCTTTTCCGGAGCGGGTTGGGTATTCGATTTTGAAGGAGTTTCCGTAGAAATAGTAATAACGCTCAAGTGCCTCGATGAGGATGAAATTGGTGGGGAACCAGATGGGTCCGCGCCAGTTGGAATTTCCGCCGAACATGTCGGTGGTGGCTTCGCCGGGGGTGTATTGCACTTGGTGGGTAGCGCCTGCGTAGTTGAAGATGAAAGGTTTCTCCTCGTGAGCTTTGGATAGCGAGCGAATACCGAAGTTTGAGAGGAATTCTTTGGAGTCGAACATGTAGGCGAGGCTCTTGCGCAAACGTTGTTTGGATGGAATGGCGAGCAGGACTCTTCCGGAAGATTTTTGGCCCGGGACGCGGTTGGCAGTGATGTATTTGAGTAGGCCGGGTTTGTTGACAAGGAACCAATCCATGCGTTTCCGGAAACCGGGTAGGGCATCGATGGTTTTTTGTTTGAGCACAGTAACCGCGCACAGTGGCAGGAGTCCCACAAGCGAGCGGATCCGCAGCGGGATTGGAGCCTCGTGGTCGATGATGAGCTGATCGTAGTAAAAGCTGTCCTGCTCATCCCACAATCCCGTGCCGCCGAGGCTGTTGATCGCATCCGAGATGTTGACAAAGTGTTCGAAAAACTTCGACGCGATGTCTTCGTAAGCGGGTTTTGTTAGAGCTAGTTCAAGTGCCATAGAAAGCATGGTGAGGCAGTAGAAGCCCATCCATGCGGTGCCATCGGCTTGATGCAAATGTCCTCCACCCGGTAGTGCGTGCGAGCGATCGAACACCCCGATGTTATCCAGCCCGAGGAATCCGCCGCCGAAGACGTGTCGACCATCGAGGTCTTTACGATTCACCCACCAAGTGAAATTAAGTAGTAGTTTTTGAAAGGCTTTTTCCAAAAACAACAAATCGCGTTCGCCTTTTTTATCGGCGATTTTATAGACGCGCCAAACTGCCCATGCATGGACGGGTGGATTGACGTCGGAAAAATTCCATTCGTAGGCTGGCATTTGGCCATTGGGGTGCATGTACCACTCACGCAGCAGTAAGAGGAGCTGGTGTTTGGTAAATGCGGAATCGACCGTACAGAAGGGCAGCATGTGAAACGCGGTGTCCCATGCAGCGAACCATGGATACTCCCATTTATCGGGCATGGAGAGGATGTCTTTGGCATGGAAATGGTGCCAATCGTGATTGCGTCCGGTGAGTCGGCTCGTTGGTGGATGAGGGATTTCTTTATCGCCCTTTAACCAATCGGCGATGACATAATGGTAGAACTGTTTGCTCCACAGCAAGCCAGCGTAGCCTTGTCGGCATATCATGCGCTCTTGTTCGGAAATGCCAGATGGTATGATTTCCTGATAGAATTCATCGGATTCTTTGATCCGTTCGGCGAAAACCTCATCGAACTGATCGAGTCCGTGAATATCGTTGTGTTCATCTAGAACATGAAGTCTTCCCATCACAGTCACGCTATGTCCTGGAGGAATGCGGAAGGTGTAGTGAGCTGCTGCTTTGGTGCCCGAGTGCTCGGGTGAAACGGCAGAGGGTTCCTGATGGATGATGTAGCGGTGAAACGCATCCTTGGTGTAAGGAGTGGTGTTTTTGGTGTCGCCCAGCGATTCATGGTTCGTCTCGTTTTCGGTAAACAACCATTTGACGGTTTTCGTCGGAGTATCTGCGACCCCGATGTGAAAACGGAATTTTCCAAGACTCTCATGATCGATGAGCAGGGTGTTGCCTTCTTGTGAAATGTTAGGCTTGTGGATGGGTGACTCGTGATCGATTCCCCATGTCCATGTGTTTCTGAACCACACGGTAGGCAAGAGATGGATGGGAGCTGCGACGGCTGCGCGGTTGGTAATCGTGATGCGCCAGAGGATATCTTGGGGGCTGCGTTTGGCGACTTCTTGGACGACATCGAAGTATTCGCTGTTGTTGAACATCCCCATATCGGCGAGCTCGAGTTCCGGACCAAGTCTGCCGAGCCTTTCGTTTTCGACGCGGATATCGATGTAAGGAAATTTTCTCTGCGGATATTTGTAGAGCGCTTTGGTGTAGGAATGGGTGGGTGTGGAATCGAGGTAGTAATAACACTCTTTCACGTCCTCGCCGTGGTTGCCTTCGTTTCCGCCAAGGCCGAAGAGCCGTTCTTTCAAAATTGTATCGTTGCCGTTCCAGAGAGCGGGAGCAAAGCAAAGCCTGCAACTCCGATCCGACCAGCCCTGCAAGCCATCCTCGCCCCAGCGGTAGGCGCGGCGGCGGGCTTGATCATGAGGGAAGGCTGCCCATGAATTTCCGTGATCGGAATAGTCCTCTCGCACCGTGCCCCACTGACGTTCACTGAGGTATGGGCCCCAGCGTTTCCAGTTTTTGGCGCGGTTTTCTTCTTCGGAAAGTCTTATTTGCTCTTGGGTCATGAAAGCGGTAAGAAAGATGCGTAGCACGATTCGTGCAGAATGCGAAGCTTTGCGATCAAAGTTTTATCCCTGTAATTTCAAGGGATAAACTGCCACTTCCACGGGATTTGCGGAAATCATGGAGTCGGGTGACGATTCTGGCTCCGGTAAACCATTCAGGGAAAAGGGCAGAGTCGAACATTCGCTATATTCCATGGGCTCGATTTCATACGGATCGTGGTAAACGCGTCCTGCGTAGATCTTGCCCTTGGGATCCGTTGAAAAAAGCGTGTAGCGCTCGACCAGAAACCATTCGAGTGATCCGAAGACGGCGGGTTGAGGTGTGACGGGGCGAGGGTATTTGAATGTCGCCTCGCAGGATGGATGGTTTTTTCTTTGGCTGAAATATTCCACAGAACTGTTAGAAATGTTCGAATGCATCTTCGCGTGCTGGTAAGGGAGATGAAACATGCGTCGCGCGATTTCAACAGCAAGGGGTTGATTGCAATCGAGGGAGAAAAACCAAACCCCGGGATTTCCGGCGTCGTCATAGACGTAGGTGCGGAGATTGAGTTCATGAAACCACGAAAGCCAAGGCAGGGGCGGTAAGCCAATGGGGCGGATCCGCTGCATGAGGAAGGGGACGACACCTAACCATGCTTTGCCATCGAAGGTATCTACATGCAGGCCTTTCGGTAAACGTGGAGCGATGAGATCGGGTGAGACGGCCCAGTGGAAAAATCCGAGTTCGGCCCAGCGTTGTTTCATCACGGGAAAACCGTCAGGCTTTTGCTGTTGGGCGAGGCGTTGTGATGGGGTTGGCGACATTGTTGAGTTTATCGAGAAAGGTGGCAGGAATGTGCGGCGAATCCCGCTCCGAACGCGGTGAGCCAGAGTGAACGGGTATCTGGATGCGTTTTCAAGCGCTGCTCCAAAGCGAACAAAACCGATGGGCTTGAGAGGTTGCCATGTCGGCTGAGGATTTCGCGGGTTTCGGTGAGCTCGTATGCCGGGATGACGGCCTCAATCGCCTCGATTACATCGCGACCTCCGGAATGCGCGAGGATTTGTTCGGGATCGAATTTTCTGCGTTGATAGAGGGTTGAGACAGCTTGCGCCGCGAGTCGAGGAACGGTGCGGTGGAGTTGGTTTTTGAGTTTTCCCTTGGAATTTGTGAAGCGAATTTTTTCGCGTTCTGTGGGAACGTGATGGGTATCGAAGTCATGAAATTTTAAATCGGTTTCGGAGGTGGGTAGTCCGCTTAAAATCGTCGCCGCAGCGCCATCGCCAAACAAGCATAGAGAGATCAGGACTCCGGGATCGTTATCTATGTAGAAGGCTGCAGAAGAAATTTCTACGGCGATCACGGCGACCCGATGAGTGGGGTTTGCCGCGAGGTAGCCGTGCGCGGCTCGAAGTGTGGGAATAGCGGCTCCGCAACCCAGTCCGACTAGATCCACGAGGTAGGTGTTAGATCGGAGCCCAACGATTTCCGCTACGTAGCTCGAAGGTCCGGGGCAAAGATAGCCGGTGCAAGTGCAGAGAAACAACGCATCGATTTCTTCGGGCTCAAGTCCCGCTTTTAGAATTGCTTTTGTCAGAGCTTGGCTAGCGAGTTGTGGCGCGTGTTGCTCAAAAGATTGATTTAGGGCTTGCGCGTCTTTTGTGAAAACCGTTTTTAAATCCGCAGAACTGAACTGGCGGGTATGAATTCCAGAATTCGTATGGGTGAGAATTTTTTCTAAAATCGCCAATGATCGCGGCTGGAGTTGATCAATTTCAGGATGATTTTGAAGAGTGTCCCATGTTTCTAACTGTGTGAATGGGTGAGCCGCTTGAGCGGTGCTAATGCTATTGAGATACATGGGTGTTTTAGCGAAGAAGACTAAGTATAGGGCTGATGGGTGCGTGCTTAAGGAGGTGACGTGAAGCACTTTGAAAAAGCAGAGGATGGATGAAACGTGAGGCGGTGAGGCGTTTGCGGAAATGTTTATGAAGATGTTTATCTGTTAGTGAACAAGCTTGCTCCCATGAAATCTGATCTGCTGCATAATCGATCAAATGCGGCAGGGCGATTTCTGCTGACTCGAATGCCATGGTCATGCCGTTTCCTGTGAACGGTGGAATGATCGCATGTGAGTCGCCCAAGCACATCATTCCCTGAGTAGAAGGTTGATTGCCGAGCGTGAATCCTGCGACCGCAGAAAACGAATCGTCACGCCATTTCGCGAACTGCAATTGATCGGCGAGAAGATGATTTCCATTTTTCCTCAAATAGGCGGGAAGTAGTTCTTCTTGCTTGGATTTGATGGATCGATCGATACGGAAAAGTCCGCAGGCATTGTACCAACCCTCTTCCACTTGCGTGATGCCGAGGTAACCGATGGGCCCGCTGTGCATTTCCAGATTGGCGGATGGCATCAGGCCTTTGATGTGTGCTTTGAGTCCTATCCATGAGCCCGGGCTGGGAATGCGGCCACTGGCTCGAACCGTGCCAGGTGCACCGACTTCAGTGGCATGACGGAATTGGGTACGGATGACCGCGCCGTTAGCGATCGCTATATCGTAGAGGCGTTGATCAAGGAGAAATCGTGAAATCGCCAAAGCGGGTGTTTGAAGTTTGGTCTGGCGGAGTTTCTGATCGCCTGAAAACCAGCAGACGCTTTGGTGAGTTAACACGTCTGAAAGGGCGGCGCTGATGCCGAGATTCTCCAGAGTTTCGCGCGAAACGCCTGAGATAAATTCACCACATACGCGATGACGCGGATAGCTTCCTGCTTCGTGCAGTTGCACGTGGATTCTGTGTTTACGCAGGGCAATCGCTAGGGAAAGCCCCGTCAGTCCGCCGCCGATGATGGTGATAGTTCGATTCAAGCGCGACAAGCTAGCACGCGTTGAGAGCCGCGCCATGTGTAAGTTTCTTGAAAATGAAATCCATGTTTTTCAAAAGCTAGCAGTTTTGGGATTTCGTCACTTACAAATCCAGCTTCGATACTCACCCGCATATCGTGGCGAGTGATAGCATGAACAAATGGAGTGGCGAGTTTTGCTAGAAATGCAGGGATGCAGGCGCGTAAGGGTTCATTGATGATGACTCGATCGAAATCTTTAAATTTCTCCCCAAGGGAGGTCAGTTGTGCATCGGTGAAATGATGCAGAATGAGATTGGCGATCAAAGTTCCACCTGTTTGTGCGAGAGGCGCTTTGAGGAAGTCGCCCTGATGCCATTGAATCGATTCTGACAGTCCGAGCGGTTTTGGTGCGAGATCGTAAGCATGGATCGCAAGCTCGGGATGCTTTGCATGGATTTTAGAAAGCAGGGCACCATCTCCAGCGCCGAGTTCGCTGATCGATGAAGTTTTGGGATCGAAATGACGCATAATCCATGCTTCGTTTCCCATGAAGCGATTGATGCGCAGAAGATCGTTGCGAGAGCGACGCGCGCCTGGGTCGTCGTGCGGGAGGTTGTCGAGGAGTTCAGGAGTGAGTTTGCGCATGGTGGGAGACTGGATGAAATTGGAACAAGTCACAGTTTGCAATAACCATCGATTTGATGGAGAATCGGTATATGAAAATTTCCACATACACCGGCGGCATGGTGCAGACAAATGGTTATTTGGTAGAGTCCGTGAATGGAAACTATCTGGTGGATGCGCCGGATGGGGTTTGTGAATGGTTGGTAAAGAAAGGGGTGAGGATTGATGCCTTGTATTTGACGCATCAGCACTACGATCATGTAGAGGATGTGGCTGAGTTACAGAGGCGTGGAGTGAAAGTGTTCGGCTGGGCGAATTACTCGAAAGATCTTACTTTGGAAACCTATGGCGCGAGTTGGGGGATGCCTGAGGTTGACCCTTATCAAGTGGATGAATTGATTCCAGAGGGCAAAAGCGAATATTTTCATGTGCCGACCCAAGTATGCCATGTGCCGGGGCATTCTCCTGACAGCATCACTTTTCATCTGCGTGATGCGGGCGTGGTGTTTGTGGGTGATGCGTTGTTTGCGGGTTCAATCGGCAGATGCGATTTGCCGGGAGGGGATTTCGATCAGTTGATATCTGGAATTAAAGATAAGCTGTTGATTCTACCTGATGATACGCGAGTGCTATCGGGACATGGGCCTGAGACGACGATTGGACATGAAAAATTGACTAACAGCTATCTTCGTTGAGCAATTATTCACGGACGGCTTTTGCTTTCGGCGGACTTAACAAAATCGCATTTTCTTTATCCGGTGGAGAACTGAAATGCACATTTTCCCACACAGGTTCTTTCAGAGGACCAGTTCCTCTGAATTGGAATAGCCCATAAAATGGCATCAACGGTATAGTCGCCAAGCGGAGTAATCCACGAGCATTGAGTCGCATCGTAAAATTAATTGTTTGTGCTGAAAGATCGATACTGCCATCACCCGTGAATCTCACAGAAGTGGTGGATGTTTCGAAATCTCGTATCTGCGCGATGCCTTTCTGGATCGTGAAATTACAAAATGCATCTTTGGCTCTTTCGTGACCCAGTCGCTTATCGTTAACAACTTTTGAAGCCACGGTTGACAGCGGTCCAAAGATTGGAACAGAGAAAAGTTCACCGTCTTCCATGGCGATCAATCCCTCGCCGTTCATCGTGGAAATATCACCACCAGTAATAGTGAATGCGATGCGTCCAGTGAGATTACCTCCGGTCTTCATTTTGAGGGAATAAACGTTCGATAGTTCTAGAACATCGAGTTTAGTCCAACTAAGTTCACCGGATAATTTTGATCCTGATTGATTTGAAAACTTCCCTTGAATTTTTCCTCCTACGACTTCCGAGGATAAATTGGTAACATCTACTTCATTATTTCGAACATGTACCGTCGCCGATGGCTTCGTGAGAGTGAGGTCTTTGCCAAGAAATGTATAATCCGCTTTATTCTCTGTGCTAAACTTCACGGTCAGATCGGTGCGCCCCTGGGGCGTTACATCTACTTGCCCTGATCCACTGATCGTATGCGGACGATGGAAGCGATAGGATTCAATGTTGTCGGCTATTTTTGGCGCGAACATTCGAACCAGCGGCGCAGCCCAAAATACCCCGGAAATTTTTTCGATGCCGACCAACTTGGACTTGCTATCATAACGGATTCGTTGAATCGAAGCTTTGCCAGATGTCGGACCTTCATACCTTTTTCGTAACTCGTAATTTGTGTAATCGAAATCCACCTTACCATCGAAGAAATCAAATTCGTGTGTGTTTAATTTAAACGAGCAGGCGGCGGAATGAAATGGAATGCCGCGGTAAGCTACGTTCGTGAGTTTTCCGCTACCGGTATATGCCCACGCAAACCTGTTCTTCGTATCGAACGATCCCTCGATAGATAACTCACACATCGCCTTTGGGTTTTCTTTGAAATCACCAATGATCATCTCAAGCGGTTGGCCTTTGAAAAATGGTTTGTAGAGGCTGACGGGTAATGTCGAATTCAGTTGGATGCGGACCAAGTTGCCTTCTTTGAGTGCTTTACCAACTGCTTGACCATCCGGGCGGGTGAGTTTGATATCTCGTAAAAAAAGTTTTCCCTTCTGGAAGGAAAACCAAGTTTCAAGAGAGTCGAAGGAAATACCTCGAAACATGATGGATTCACATACTGCCTTTCCTGTCAGGTTAACGTCAGGCTTGGTAGGGTTTGATAGATTAAAATCGCCATTCAATGAGAGCTTCTGGCTTCCGCCATTGAGAACATTAATTTGAAAGGGAGTGGAAAACCATGCATCGAGCAAACGAGTGATATCGACGGATGATTCGAGGCTAAATCTTCCGTCCTCGTTGGTAATGAGATAATCGGCATTACCCGTGATCTTACCGCGAGAATCTTCTGCTGATAATTCGGTAATTGTAATCAAGTTTAGCGCGAGATTACCGGTGCCGGTGATATTACTGAGTTCGAAATCATTCTTTTCAGCCGAAGCTGCCTGAATATAAAACTGACCCTTGAGGGTTTCTTTCTTGGAAATGTGACCTTCTAAGTCGACCTGTATTTTAGGTGCGGATTCGGGATTGAATTTCCAATGATCTAATTCTTTGAGAATAACTGCAATCATCTCACGACGTTTTCCATCGTTCTTAAAATCATTCTTACGCCCTTTGCTTTGATTTTTCGTCTGAAGCCTAGCGTTCATTGTTACATCGATTCCTCCGATATTTCCACGGGTGTTTCGTATTTCAATGAACTTCTCATTTGGGATTAAGACCGTGCCGAAAATTTTTGTGAATTTTAACGCATCGCCAGCTGGTTCATTTGGATCGACCGCGATGGTAAGTTCTGCATTACGGAGTTCGATTTTTCTCAGTCGGAAATTACCGTTAGCGATGCTTGCGTAATCGAGAACGAGCTGGACGCGTTCGAGTTTTGAAATTTCGTTAATTCGTTTTTCTTCAGCAAAGACGCGGACTTTGGATGCGACGAATCCTTTGAGCGGAATGTAGCTGAGTGAGCCGATTTCAACATAGATTCCGCGTTTCGAAATTTCCTGTTCGATCGCTGTACGCCATGTGCTGGGAAGTCCGGTTTTGTTCGCCCAATACAATCCCAAAAGTGTGAGGGGAATCAGCGCGAAAAAGAACAGCCAGACAGCGGTTCTGAGATTGCGGATGAATTTAAGGCGAAACATAGAACGAAGTTAAGATGGTATTGTTCCAGCAGAACGAAAGGAAAAATATGGATCTCGTCCCACGGAGGGCCGACCGATGATGACATGGTCGATAAAACGAATCTGCATGATTTCCGCGGCTTTGACTAGGTTTTCGGTGATGCGGAAGTCCGCTTTGCTGGGAGAGGGGTCGCCGGACGGGTGATTGTGGATGAGGATGAACGCGTAGGCGTTGCGGGTGATAACTGGGCGTAGGATTTCCCGGGGATGCGCGTTGGTTTCATTCACAGTTCCGGCAGAGATAGTGATGGTCGAAGTATGGCATAAGCGTGTGTCCAAAGTGACCACTAAAGCGGTTTCATGAGGTAAATTATTCAACTGATGCGCGAAATGGTCGAAAATGAGCTGCGGCGCATCGAGTGGAATGCTGGGCAGGCGTTCTTTGGAGAGGCGAGTTCCAAGCTCGAATGCGGCGGCGAGCTTGCAGGCTTTTGCTAGGCCGATGCCTTTGTTGTTCATGTATTCGGAAATGGGCAAACGACCGAGTTCCTGCAGGCTGCCGTATTTTTTCAACAGGTCATCTGCGACCTCGA
>CAMCYT010000063.1 GCA_945885485.1 Prosthecobacter debontii | reverse complement strand
TGCTTGCCCTCTTCTATTCCTGTGCGCTTGGAAAAACTTCCTGCGGAAACGTTCCGGATGATAACCTCAACCATCAAAATCTCCACCTTACGAACTGCGACATTCGTGTCATCGATCTTGCGGACAAAGTGCGTCGGCACCCCGACCTTTTCCAAATACTGATAGATCAATGTGCTGATAGAATTATTCAAACGACCCTTATCTTCGAAACTTGCCTTCTTCTCGCCGTTAAAAGCCGTGGCATCATTTTTAAACTCCATCCGCAACGTGTGCGGATCTTCCGTCGTCCATAGGCGCTTGGCCTTGCCCTCATAAATTGGCTGCATGTCCTGTGGTAGTTTTTCCAGCCAATGCGGTCAAGCCTCCTCGACAGAAGTTTACCTCCTCCTCAACCACTCATCGCTTCCATATCGCGCCACCACCAACTTTTTGATCTGCCGCTCATCAGGAAAAATCTCCATTTCTGACCAGCTTTCCGAAATCTGCTCAGCAAATAACTTACCTCGCAGTAGAAAATCTCCTCTGACTGAAACCGATCCCTGATGTAACAGACCGGCTTTGCAACGACGCTGCGCGGCTCCTGCAAGCTTCTCCCCCACGCTCCCCAGCACATCGAATTCCACCGGACTTTCAAAACAAACACTGCCAGATTTATAATTTCCAACTGCCAGCACTGGCGCGGTATTGCCTTCACTCGCCAACACATTAACCAAGACCTGATGAACCGCTCGGTAACTCTCGCCACCTTTCAAACGCGCGAGCTCAAATTTTTTCGGGATCATTAGGCTGTAAGTCCAATCCTCGCGATGATCCACCACCCCTCCTCCCGTCCAACGACGCACCCATTGCAATCCCGGAAAGGTTGTCTGAGCCTCTTCTAATTTCCCAAAATATCCCAAACTCCCCCAAGCCCCATCCCACCGATAAATTCGCATCATCGGTAATTGCCTCGTCTCCAACAGCCATTCATCGACCGCCATCGCCTCAGGCCCCGAACGCGCCTGCGAATCGAACCACAACTCCATTTCCCTAAAAATCACAGTGCTACCTAAGGCTGCTTACACCTTATGATCAACACCTGATATCACCTCATCCATCACCTCGGAAAAAAAATTCAATTTCAGTTAAAAAAGTGGTTGCACCCCAGCAGCTCTCTCCATAGCTTCCCGCCCACCCGAACGGGATGGAGCGGTAGCTCAGTTGGTTAGAGCGCCAGCCTGTCACGTTGGAGGTCGCGGGTTCGAGCCCCGTCCGCTCCGCCATTCCTGTTCGTGTTGACCCCGCCAAACGGCCCTAAAAAGCCTCTCGGCGGGGTTTTTCTTTATAGCCTTGTTGTTCACTCGGCACTTCACATTTCACTCTTCAATCTTCACTATTCCCTCGCCATGCCAACTGTTGCCATCGTCGGTCGCCCCAATGTAGGGAAATCCGCGCTCTTTAACCGCCTCGCAGGTCGGAAAATCGCCATCGTCCACGATCAACCCGGCGTCACGCGCGATCGCATCGCCGCCCCCTGCACCCTGACCACCCATCCTTGCACCCTCATCGATACCGGCGGTATCGGCGCAACGCTCGACGATGGCTTTGCAGAACAAGTCGCCATGGAGGCCGACATCGCCATGCAAACGGCCGATCTCATCCTGTTCCTAGTCGATGCCCACGAAGGTCTCACCTCCATAGACCAAGCCCTTGCGCAAAAACTCCGCAAAGCCAAACCGCCCGTCCTGCTCGTCATCAACAAGGTCGATCACGACAAACACGAATCCTCCTTCGCTGATTTTACATCGCTCGGCCTTCCGGACAGCGTCTTCGTTTCCGCCGAACACGGCCGCAACTTCACCGAGCTCATCGATAAAATCGATGCCGTCTGCGAGCCCCTGCACATCGAAACCGAAGAAGTCATGGTGGTAGCTGAAAAGGCCGGTATCAAGCTGGCAATTATCGGAAAGCCGAATGCCGGAAAATCTTCCCTAATCAACGCCATCCTCCAAGACGAACGCACCATCGTTTCCAAAATTGCCGGAACCACCCGCGATGCGATCGACCTACCCTACTCTTTCGCTGGTGAAAACTTCACCCTCATCGATACTGCTGGTCTCCGACCCCGAGGCAAACGCGACAACTCCGTCGAGGTTTTCTCCGCGATCCGCTCAGAAAAAGCCATCCGCCGCGCCGATCTCTGCGTGCTGGTCATCGACCTCGCAGAAGGCGTCTCCGCGCAAGACCGCAAAATCGCCCAACTCATCCTCGAAGAGAAAAAGCCCTGCCTCATCGTTCTGAACAAATTCGACCTCTACCACCCGGGTGCCGATTACAAACACCGCGTCGCCGAGGCCGAAGAACATGTGAAACGTGAATTATTCTTCCTTTCATACGCACCTTTCGTCGCCTGCTCCGCAAAAACCGGCGACTCCACCGAACACGTTTTAAAGAAAGCTTTAGCGATCAAAAAAGGCGCTCAAGAAGTTCCAAGCACCGGTAAACTCAATCGCATGCTGCAAGCCGCGATGCAGAAAAATCCGCCGCCGACCGATAACAAGGCCAAGCGTATGAAACTCTATTACGCCACCACGGCTCTGAACGAAAAATACTCCGTCATCCCCGTTCCTACCTTTGTGCTCTTCGTCAACGACAAGGCCCTGATGAAAGATTCTTACGAAGCGTATCTAACCAACCAGATCCGCGAAACTCATCCCGCCCCCGGCATCCCCATCATCTTCTCGGTTCGCTCACGCACCCGTCGCGAATGGGAACCGCCGAAAAAAGGCAACCAAGGCCACTAACTTTCTTTCATCATGAATTGCCCACTCTGCACCATGGATGACGTCCTCGTCCTAGCTGATCACAACGAATGCGTGACCTGCGGTCATGAATGGAAAACTCAAGCCCCCGAGGAAAACTCTGCCCTAGAACTTCGCGTCGTCAAAGACGCCTACGGCAACATCCTTGAAACCGGTGACATCGTTGCCATGATCAAAGATCTCAAACTCAAAGGCTCTTCGGAAACCCTGAAAACCGGCACCAAGTCCAAACCCATCCGCATCGTCGAGGGTGACCATGAAATCGACTGCAAAATGAACGGCATCTCCATCGCCCTAAAAGCGATCTACGTGAAGAAAGTCCTGTAGCTGCCGCGTCCCGCGGCAGGCCGTGCTATCAGCGTCCCGCCGATAGACCTAAGGCGGAGGGACATTCCTGTCCCTCATTTCTCACTCCTCACATCAGTCGCCCATAAATCCCCTTCAAGGTCGCGCGCCATTTCTCCAGAAAAATCAGATCCCTCATCATCGTCGCCGGATCGATCCGATCTTCTTCCACTTCCTGGAAACGATCGATCCGCTGCCGGATCTCGTCAGCAATATTTTCTAACAGCTCTTTGACCAAATCCCGCTGTTTAATCAATTTCACCTCAGTGATCGCTTTCACCAAAGCCGATATCGCGCCCGCATTTTCCCGGATCAACAGCTCCGACGCCGCGCCAACCTCAGAAACCTTCTGAAACAAATCCATCAGCCCCCCTTCGATCTGCCCCCGCGCATCCGCCTCCATCCGCCGCGCCGACATCCATTCCTTCAAGCGCCGCGCCGGACTCAACAACACATCCCGCGCACCTTGCAACTTCGCAAACTCCTGCTCATCCCCCCCAGAATCCGGATGCAACACCGCCGCCCGAACCCGAAACGCCTCACGGATTTCCTCATCAGAAACCACCAATTCAACCCTCAAACCCAATATATCAAACGCACTCAATTTCTTAAATTTTAAACTCTAAATTCTAAACCTCAAATTTCAGAATCCATGGAATCAGAACCACGGATGGACACAGATAAAGACGGATGAAAAAATAATTACGTAATCAATCCGTAGTCAGCAAATAGAAAGTAAATGATAAGTTAATCTCCAATAATCCGTGTTTATTCGCGTTCATCCGTGGTTTGAAATATATTTTAAGCCGCGAAACTCTCCCCACAAGAACAAGTCACAACCGCATTCGGATTACTCACTTTAAACCCACCCTGCTGCAAATCATCCGAGTAATCCAACTCACTCCCACTCACAAACAACGCGCTCTTCGGATCGATCACCACATTCACCCCGTTGCTAGGAACCAAAATATCCCTGTCCCGCGGACCATCCACCAAATCCATCTTATACTGAAGCCCCGAGCATCCGCCACCAATCACCGCAATTCGCAGCGCCCCATCAGCCCGTCCCTGCTTCTCCAACAACCCACGCAAGTGATTCGATGCCGAATCCAGCACTTTCACCAACTTCTCATTCCCAATCTTGTAATTCACAGTGGTCAACATCACAAACTTGCAGCTCCTCGTCTTTTCTTCCAATTCAAAAATAAAAAAACGTATTCTTTATAGCCAATAAAACTACAGACTTATAAACAAAGCTGCAAAAGCCCCTCATTTCTTGTTGAAGAAATAATAAACCGTATTGGGCTCTATCCTCACTCCCACTCAATACTCGCTGGTGGCTTGGTCGAAACATCATACAGCACGCGGTTGATGCCTTTGACTTCGTTCAAAATCCGGTGGCTCGTCTCGCGGAGAATTTCATAAGGAAGCTCTACCCAATCGGCGGTCATTGCATCTTCCGAAACCACGGCACGGAGCGAAATCGCCCATTCGTAGCTGCGTTCATCGCCTTTGACGCCGACGGTTTTTACCGGCACCAAACAAGCATACGCCTGCCAAACTTTATCATACCAACCATGCTCTTTGAGTTTTCCAATGAAGATCGCATCGCATTCACGAATGATATCGAGACGCTCCTGGGTCACTTCGCCAGGGCAACGCACTGCGAGTCCAGGTCCTGGAAACGGATGCCGTCCTAAAATATCCGGCGCTATTCCCAAGGAATGACCGAGCTCACGAACTTCGTCTTTAAACAACTCAGCCAACGGCTCGAGCACTTTGCCCTGTGCTTGCAGTTCAAGAATGCGATCCACCCGATTGTGGTGAGTCTTGATTTTCGATGCTTTAGATTTCGCATTCGATGCGCTCTCAATCACGTCAGGATACAAAGTTCCCTGTGCGAGAAGCTCCGCATCGCCGACTGAATCCCAGAACACATCAATGAACAAGTTGCCGATGATCACGCGCTTTTTCTCAGGATCGTTCTCCCCCGCCAAAGCTGTTAGGAAACGCTCACTGCAGTCGACGGTTTCGATGGGAACTCCCATGCGATGGAAGTTACTACGAACCTCTTCACCCTCGTCTTTGCGCATGAGTCCGTGATCCACAAAAATCGCGCGGACATTCGCGCCAGCTTCTTTCAACAGAACCGCCAACACCGTGCTGTCCACCCCACCGGAAACGCCGCAGACCACTTTTTTGGTGCCGCATTTCTCGCGAATCCCCTCGATCATCTCGCGTTTGAAATCCTCGATCTTGAACGGCATCAAATCTTTAGCAATCAGCAAGAAATTGTGCAAAATACGCAGACCTTCATGACTGTGGGTCACTTCCGGATGAAACTGAATCCCATAAAAATTCTCTCCCCATTTCAGAGAAACCGGCGTCTTGTGTTGATTAGTCGCCAAAATCTCCGCGCATGCAGGAATGACTTTGACCGTATCGGAATGACTCATCCAAACCTGAGATTTTTCGGACAATCCCTCATAAATTCCTGTGCGACTCGTTGGAAATAATTCCGCCGGACCATACTCACGGCGATCACTCGGCTCAATCGTTCCGCCGAATTTCAAATTCAACAACTGCATCCCGTAACACACGCCAAGCACTGGAACATTGAAGGCTTTGAGTGCTTCGAAATCCAGATCCGGTGCATCTGGTTCACTGGTGCTGCGTGGTCCACCCGATAAAATAATCGCACCCGGTTCACCGATGTGTGGAAAATCCTCCAACGCATAAAGCATCGCAAAAAATCCCAACTCTCTCACCCGCCTGACAATCAGCTGCGTATACTGCGAACCAAAATCAATTACCGCTACATGTCCTTTATCGTGCATATCCTGAATATCTAAATCTCTTATCGTTAAAATTAACCCAACGGCTGATAGTTGGTCGGCTCCTCGGTCATCACAATGTCGTGAACGTGGCTTTCCCTCAAACCACCCGGCGTGATACGCACGAATTCAGCACGCTCTCTCAGCTCAGCCAAAGTCGACGCACCAACGTATCCCATGCCGGATTTTAATCCACCCATGAGTTGGAAAATGACATCGGAAAGCGGTCCTTTGTATGGCACACGTCCCTCCACACCCTCCGCAACCAGTTTACCCGAGCTGTTCTGCGCATATCGATCGCCAGCGCCTTTACGCATCGCGCCCAAAGAACCCATGCCACGATAGGTTTTGAATCGGCGTCCCTGATAGAAAACACTCTGACCAGGACTCTCACGAGTTCCTGCAAGCAATGAACCCAACATCACTAGATCCGCTCCCGCTGCAATTGCTTTCACGACATCTCCAGAATAACGAATTCCTCCGTCCGCGATCACTTTCACACCACGCTCGCGGCAGTAAGCCGCCACGTTTTGAATCGCTGTGAACTGAGGCATCCCCACACCCGCGATCACCCGCGTCGTGCAAATCGATCCCGGACCGACGCCCACTTTCAGAGCACTTGCTCCAGCTGCGACCAAATCTCTCGCGCCTTGTTCGGTCACGACATTTCCGGCCACCACGGGTAGATTACAAATAGAACGTAGTTTCTCGATCACGTTCATCACGTGTCGCGTGTGTCCTGTCGCAGCATCGATAAAAAGTGCATCTGCTCCCGCCGCAACCAATGCCAACGCGCGCTCTTCGACATCCGGACCCACGCCAACCGCCGCACCGCAGCGGAGTTGTCCGTTTAAATCTTTCGCCGCACTCGTGAACGTGATGCGCTTTTCGATATCCGATCCCGTGATCAAGCCGACCAATTTGTTATCCGCATCCACCAAAGGAAGTTTCTCAATGCGGTTTTGATAAAGAATTCTACGTGCTTCCTCGATTTTCGTGTTCGGCGGCCCCGTGATGACCTTATCCCTTGGAGTCATCACCTCTCCCACCAACGCATCTGGCCTATCCAGATATCTCACGTCCCGCCCCGTTACCATCCCTTCCAAGCGCCCGCTTTCATCGACCACAGGGAAACCCGAAAATCCATTCGCCTCCATGATAGACAAAACTTTTTCGACCGTGTCGGTTATCTTAACGGTGAAAGGTTTGTTAATCACCGCACTCTCCGAGCGCTTCACCTTTGAAACCATGCTCGCCTGTTCATCAATCGGGCACGCCCGATGAATCACTCCCATACCGCCCTCACGCGCCAGCGCAATCGCCAGATCATGCTCGGAAACCGTATCCATCGCCGCAGACACCACCGGTAATTTCAAAGAAATACCCTGAGCCACCTCGGTCGTTAAATCCGCTTCACCCGGCAAAACCGAGCTCAACGCCGGAACCAAAAGCACATCGTCAAACGACAATCCCAAAGAAATCTCTGCCATGCGAAAGTCAACAGGGCTGCCAGCCTCTCCGCAAGCCTGTATTTCAAAAAAAACTACCAATCAGGTAGGGCTGCATCGCCGAGGCAGCCGCGCGAAGCGTATAGTCAACGAATGAGTTTATTGAAGAATCTTTATCACCTCGCTGCGCGCGGCGCCCTCAGCGAGGTGGCGCCCTCACCGCCAAACCAACCCCACGCGCTCGACCACAACATCGGTTCTTCTCGGTTTGAGCGTTTCCCTCTCCACGTGAATCGATGACGCATCGTAGTTTCTTTCGATTTCCGCCAGTCCCTCCTGCATTTCTCTCTCGATGGCTTGTCTCTCCCCTGCGATGCCTGAGATTTTATCCTGCGCGTTTCCAACATCGCGATGCTGCTTATAAGCGCTGGTGGCCTTGGTGATCGAACCCGAGGTAGTCCCACCGATTCCCACTTTGCGACCAAATACCGCTTTTAAAATTCCACCGAAAACCGAAACCCCCGCATTTAGTTTTGCGGATGTAGCCTCGGATTTTTCTCTTTCTAGTTGCAACTCCGCTGTGCGCAAACGTCCTTCCAGAGCTTGGATTTTCCGACCCAGCGAATCTTTTAGTTTCTCCATCGCCTGATCCCGTGCCTCGCGCGCTTGTTGGGAAATCCGAACTCTGAAATCCCCTTCGCTCTCACCGACCTTACCCCACATTTTCAGTTCCGAACAAAACCAGATTTCCTCACGCTCATTCCGATAAAGTTCATCCTCAAACTGCTTTTCCACCGGCTTGTAATTCGCAGCATTCATCGCGTAACCCGGCAAATTCCCGAACCTGACTCCATCCTCTGGCTGTATGCCCAATTGTTTCATATCCACACTGAGCGTATTCTCCCAATCGATCCCATTTTCTAACAACGGATTCAGCTTCACGATTTTTTGCGAACCCTCCACACCGGCCTTGGTCAGACAAAAATGCACGGTGGCCTCACGAAGCAGATACGGTAGATAACAATTTCCCTCTGGATGCGCGAAAAGTTCCGTGACTCCGGTACCCACCACCGGCCTCACCACCGATTCAGTCGTCGGAGCCGCACGCAACATCGGATTTACGTCCGCCGCTACCTTTGATTTTGTAACATCGAACTCTCCGCGCTTCCCATCCATCAAGTTCTTGATCTGCCCACGAGTCAGCGGACCGGTTAGATAACTCATCACCCAACGCACATGGAACAGCACCGGCTGATCCTCATGGACATTGTTCATCAGGAAAATCCGATTCCCCAAGCCCGATAGCAAGCGCTCCATTTCCTTGCGGTTAAACTGCGCATTCTGCGATCCCGCTGCGCCTTCCAACCCATCCAACACCCGCAGCTTGTCGCGCTCGGTTTGCAGCCTACCTAAAAACCATGTGCCGATATTCGAAAGCGCCTTGTAATCTAAATCCACCGGATTCTGCGTCGCCAACAAACATCCCAAACCAAAAGCACGAGCCTGTTTGAGCATGGTCATCATCGGACGTTTGGAAGGCGGATTTGCGGTCGGCGGCAAGAACCCGTAGATCTCATCCATGTAAAGCAGCGCACGCAGCGAGGTCGTCCCACGTTGCGTCCGCATCCAACCCAACATCTGATTAAGCAACAAACTCACAAAAAACATCCGTTCCGAATCGCTCAAATGCGCGATCGAAAAAATCGAGATCCGGGGCTTCCCATCTTCCCGATGCAGCATCTTTGCAATATCTAGCGGCGGCCCTTCAAGCCAATTCGAAAAGCCCGGCGATGCCAACAGATTGTTAAATTTCAAAGCCAAAACCTGCCTTTGTTTTTCAGAATAAAAACTCTCCACATCCATCACGCCGACCTTACCGAAACTCGGCCGCTGGATCTGGGTAATCAAACTTTCCAAGTTCACATCACGCCCAGCACTCCACTCGGTCTGGAAAATCATCGCTAACAAAACCGCCTCAGGACTCTGCGTCCCTGATCCATCAACCCCAACCAACGATAGCAAACTCTCCACCGTGCCACTGACGTGATCGCCAAATAACTCCTTATCATTCATCAATTCCGCAACGGGCACACTCATCGATCCCAAAATCGAAACCGGAATCCCCGCACTACTGCCCGGCGTGAAAATATTCACATCCACATTTTCACGCAATCTCGTGATCCGCTCAGGACTCTGCCCCCATTCGGCCAAACCCTTTTTCCACATCGCCGCGGTTTTTTCCGAATGTTCATCGACCGTAATCCCCTTTTTCGCCGCATCATCCGCATTGACCCATAGCTTAAAGCTCGCGGCATCTAGCTCCGGAAACGTCAGCATTAAATTCGCAATATCCCCTTTAGGATCAATCACGATCGCCGGAATATGATCCATCGCCGCCTCTTCTAACAAAGCCATGCACAAACCTGTTTTCCCCGAACCCGTCATCCCCAAAACCACCCCGTGAGTCACCAAGTCTTTCGAATCATACAGCACCAAATCATCACCGACCTTACTGCTTGCCAAATCATATTCTTTTCCCAAATAAAACTGACCCAGCTTCTCGTAATCGCTCATTTCAAGACTCATTGCCTCTAGATGGCATACGATTAAAAAAATCTCCAGTCAGGAATCAATTATTTGCCCTCACCGTCTTCCATGGCTGAGAGCATAATCCTCAGAGCACCACCGGAAATCCACACCTCCCAAACCAAGCAAGCAAGCGACAATCCCATCAAACCTAGGGCAATCGAAAACGTAATCAGCGCCAACATACCCTGTTCACCAATCACGCTCACCATCGAAATCACGCAAAGCAACAAACTTAGCGCCCCCAACAACTGCATCCCCCGAATCAAAACCAAGCGCTTCCTCAAATTCTGTATCTGCCGCATCAGCAGGCTGTCTTTCTTTTCCAACCAGTCTCTATGCAGATTCCGAATCAAGGCTGAGAGATGCAAAAACCGGTTCGTGTAGGACAAAAACAACAAACTGATCGCCGGAAATAACAAAGCCGGAGTCGAAATTTCCAAATGCATGCCTTTACTTAACATCAATCTCTCCAAACTGACAACCCCACGATGATGCGAGAAAACGGAAGAAATTTAACCACGATCCGACTTCGCTAAAGCTACGACGGACAGGATTTCACGAATAACTCGAATTTTTAAGATAATGAACCGCAACATATTTCTTATTCGTGCTCATTTGTGACATTAGTGGTTAAAAAAATTACTCTTCATCCTTCACTATTCATAATTTTAACTTCACTCTCCGCACATGAAAAAAGCTGAGCAAGCCTTCCTCTTCGAACTTCTCCAAACTCCCTCACCCACCGGCTTCGAAATGCCAGGCCAAAATGTTTGGGCCAAATATCTTGAGAAAACCGCCACCAAGATCGAGTGCGACGCCTACGGCTCCACATGGGCGACCCTTGAAGGCAAATCCCCGAAAACCATCATGCTCGCAGCGCATGCGGACGAGATCGGCTACATCATCAAACACATCGATGACAAAGGCTTCCTGCGCATCGATCGCATCGGTGGCTCGGATGCAGCAACCGCGCGTGGCCGTCGTGTCCACATTCTCGGCGATGACGGGATCGTTTCCGGAATCATCGGCAACACCGCCATCCACCTCCGCCGCGATGAACTCGGTGCAGAAAAAGCACCCGCCGTCCACGATCTTTGGATCGATGTCGGCGCGTCAACCGCAAAAGAAGTCGCAGCTATGGGACTCCGCGTCGGTCACCCCATGGTCTATCAAGACGGTCCAGCCGAACTCGCTCACAAACGTATCATCTCCCGTGCACTCGATAACCGCCTCGGTTCCTACATCATTGCACAGGTCATGAAACGCATCGCCGCTTCCGGCAAACAACCTGCAGTGACCTTGGTTTGCTTGAACGCGATCCAAGAAGAAATCGGCGGCAACGGCGCGATGATGGCGACCTATCGCTTAAAACCCGAAATTTGCCTTTGCCTCGATGTCACACACGCGACCGACACCCCGGGAATCGACCCCGCGAAATTCGGTCACATCAAACTTGGCCACGGACCATCCCTCACCCACGGCACCTGCAACCATCCGCACATCGTCAAGCGCATGATCGAGATTTCCAAAAAGCAGAAAATCGATATCCAACACGAATCCTCAAGCCGCTTCTCCGGAACCGATACCGATAAAATTTTTAACTCCCGCGAAGGTATCCCCAGCGCCCTCGTCTCCATCCCTCTGCGCTGCATGCACTCCGTCGTCGAAACCGCCCACCTAGACGACATCGAATCCACCATCCAACTGTTAGAAGCCTTCGTCCTGTCCGTAAAAGATACCGACACCTTCCACCAGAAGCTAAACTCATAAGGTAGGGTCGCGGCGCCGCACGCGACCCAAATCAAAAATCTCAACGCGCTATCCATCTAACGGTCGTAAGACCTACCTAAATGCGATCCCTTATCCTTTCGCGTAATTCGCGGTTGAAAATCTAGCCAACTTTTCCCTCAAGAAACGGCACCAACTCATCCACCCCGAAATCCGCAAGCACTTCCCCATCCCAATCCAAAGTCGGCGCTTTGCTCTGTCCCGATAGCGCAACCATCTCCGCCATCGCCTGCGCATTTCCAGAAACCACAACTTTCTGCACCTCGATCGCATGTTGCTTGAGATATTGCTCCACCTCCGCACACCAAGGGCAGCCATTCTTCACATATAGAATTCGTTCGTGTTCCATGGCGAAACCCTGAACGAAAACCCCCGCTTAGGAAGATTAATATCTAGCGTAAAAATGGACCGCGTGAGTCCACTCGCGCTTTTTATCAGGAAATCTTCTTCATCCCATCGGGATGAAAGAAATTAGCCCGGGGTCCCGAC
>CAMCYT010000062.1 GCA_945885485.1 Prosthecobacter debontii | reverse complement strand
GCCATCGCCGAGGGCGCCGCATGGAATAAATCGCTATTGATTCTCCATTGAATGTTCCGATTCCTCTTCGCTACGCGCGGCGCCCTCGGCGATGGCGCCCTACCTAGACGAATCGTTTTTCCAATCGCGTTGATATGGCCAGCTATCGGAATTTTCAACGAATCCTGCTCGTACAGGGTTCATCCGTATATAGTTAGTCTTCTCCTGAGCGCTCTCTTCATTCCGTAAGCGATGCTCAAAGAATCCATCTTGCCATTCAAACTCACACTGAGTTGCAAGCCAACGTTTCCACTCGGTAATCATTTTTCGTATTTCGCAACGTTGAGGAAAATAAACGATTCCATGCAGATGATCAGGCATCGCTAAGATTAAATTCCAGTGCCAATCTCCGCGGGTTTCTCGGTAGGAGATAGATTCTAAGATTTGACTCCAAGCCACTGAATTGGCGAATTGGTTCAGTGATCGGTCTTTTCCGTTAATCGTTACAAAGAAAGCCTCTTGAGTTGGGTTAATCCATAATGGGGTATCATGTGGCAGACTTTTTCTAACGGGATTCATTTTTTTTGGGGGGATGGCGCACTCGCTGAGAGAGCTGCATGGTATGAGAAGTTGATGATATAGTGGATTCTTCATTTCATGCGGCGGCCTCGGCGATGCCGCCCTACCTTTGCTATATCCCCGCAAGGGCTTCTTCGAAGACAGTTAATGTATCATCGATATCGGCTTCGGTGTGGGCTAGGGAAAGGAAGCCAGTCTCGTAAGGTGAGGGCGCGATGTAGACACCTCGCTCCAAGCAGCCCCAGAAGAACTTTTTGAACAGCCCCATATCTTGTTTCATCACGTCATCGACATTCACGATTTCGCGATCGGTGAAGTAGAGGCAGAACATCGAGCCAACGCGATTGATGCTGTGCGGGATACCTTTTTGATTCATCAATGCGCGTAGTCCGGTTTCGAAATGAAGGCCGATTTGATCCAGGCGAGCGAAGCCGTCGGGTTTGCCAGATGAAAGTTCGCGCAACTGCGCCAGTCCGGCAGCCATGGCGAGCGGGTTTCCCGAAAGGGTTCCTGCTTGATAGACGGGACCAATCGGAGCGACCATGTCCATCACGTCCGCACGACCGCCAAACGCTCCAACGGGAAGTCCACCGCCGATGACTTTTCCAAAGCAGGAAAGATCCGGGGTGATATTCTCAAGTCCTTGCACACCGGCTTTACCGAGACGGAAGCCCGTCATGACTTCGTCGAATATAAGTAGCGCTCCATATTTTTTGGTGATCGATGAAAGCAGAGCGAGGTATCCGGGTTTCGGAAAAACGAGGCCGGCATTGGCTGGATAGGACTCGACGATGATCGCCGCGATCTGATCGCCTTGTTCTTGGAAGAGTTTTTCTAACGACTCCGGATCGTTATAAGAAAGCACGATGGTTTTTTCCGCAAATGCACGCGGCACACCTGCGGAATCCGGCTCGCCATGAGTGAGAGCTCCGGAGCCCGCTGCAACCAGTAACGAATCCGAATGGCCGTGATAACAACCATTGAATTTCACGATGTAGTCACGTTTGGTGAAACCTCGCGCGAGTCGGATCGCAGACATTGTGGCTT
Source organism: Prosthecobacter debontii (assembly GCA_945885485.1). Lineage (GTDB taxonomy): Bacteria > Verrucomicrobiota > Verrucomicrobiia > Verrucomicrobiales > Akkermansiaceae > Luteolibacter. The sequence continues at coordinate 10,842 of CAMCYT010000062.1, read as the reverse complement.
CGGTGCCGGATGAAGTCATGCGGACTTTTTCAACTGACGGCACCCATTCACAAATTGTTTTCGCCATATCGACCTCATACGGATTCGGGATGCCGAATGAGATTCCGTCTTTGGCGACCTGATGGATCGTGTTGGTAATCTCCACCGGTGCGTGGCCGAGAATGTTCGGACCCCACGAGCCGATGTAGTCGATATAGGTTTTGTCATCGATATCAGTGATTCGGCAACCTTTCGCGCGACGGACGAAAAACGGCTCGCCATCGACGTTTTTAAAAGCCCGAACCGGGGAGTTCACCCCACCCGGGATGTATTGCTTGGCGACGGCGAAGAGTTTACTGGAGAGATTGGGCACGGCAGTAGGTTAAGTTTCAAATTTCAAAATTCAAATCTCAAAGGTGGATGATGAGTTTTTAACCACGAATTTCACAAATAGGCACGAATAAGATTTTCGCAATCGATCTATGATCTTCAAATTTGAGTCATTCGTGGAATTTGTGGTAAAAACATGATTTTTAGACATTGGACTTTTGGACATTAAGACTTTTGACTCTTCGTGTCATGAAACCTTTCCTCACTGTTCTGGCTGCGCTTTTCACCATTTCTGCAGCCTTGGCTGAGCGTGTGGAGTATTTGGGTTGCTATGCGGAGTGGAGTGAAAAGGAAATCACCGTGGGGAATGGTCTGGTTGAGCGGAAATGGACGATAGTTGATGGGTTGCTGATCGCGACGTCTTTACGCGACAAGTCCAGCGATACCGAATGGCTGCGTCAGGCGGGTAGACACCCCGCACCACACCCCGGTGGAGATCTCTCGAACGAAAACCGCACGCTGGTTTTCACGACGGAGAAGGGAAAAATCAGTCCGGTGGAGGAGGAATGTCTTTTAGTGAAACTCGTGGCGACCGGTGCCAAGGAGGCTTTCACTTACGAATTCCAGATTTTTCCTAAAAGTGCTGGGGTGACCCTGCGCTTTTCCGGCGGTGCGGCTCCAGCAATCACGTCGGTGGATACTAAGGAAATAAAAAAACCAGATGGACTGGAGCAAGCCAACATGGCGAAACCCGATCCTAAAAAGCCCATCCAAGCGCTCGAAGATCTCATGCTTGCACCGCAGCATTTACGTTATACTCAGGTCGAGCTGTTGGATCAGACAGATCAAAACGATGAACTCGTCTTCCAGCGTGAGTGGTTGCCGTTGCAGGATAATTTCGAGATCGCTTGCAATGTGTTCCATTTAGAAAATCCACTCAACGGCAACGGCTTGATCTTTCTGAAAATCGGCCCGCTGCCACATGCGCGTCCCGTAAAATCGCCGTGGGACATCCGAGTTGCTGGGGAGGGACGTCGCATCACATTTGCTGGCCCGGGTTATCCATGGACCGTCGTGCCTTATCAAGAAGGACGCGCGGGTCGGATTGCAGCGATGCAGAAGTTCCAACGTTGCCTGCGCCAATATGAGCCACAGCGCGACGGTATGTTTCTTTCTAACACCTGGGGCGATCGAAATCGAGATTCGCGAATCAGTGCGGAGTTCTTACTTAAGGAAGTTGAGGCCGGCGCGCGGCTGGGAGTGGATGTAGTGCAGGTTGATGATGGTTGGCAAAAAGGTAAGACGGGGAATTCTGCTTCAGGTAAAGGTGCGTGGGGAAATTTCCGTTCAGCGGATCCTGAGTTTTGGAAACCCCATCCCGAGCGTTTCCCAAATGGCCTAAAACCGCTTGTAGATGCGGCAAAGCAGAAAGGTATGAAATTTGGTTTATGGTTTGGTCCTGATGCGGAGAACGACATGGCGCATTGGGAAAAGGATGCGGATATGTTACTTTCAGCCTTCGATAAAGAAGGGGTCGAGTATGTAAAAATCGATGCAGTGGAAATGAAAAGTCCTACAGCGGAGATAAACCTAGAACGTTTCTACAGCAAAGTGTTAGAAAAAACCCAAGGTCGGGTGGTGTTCGATGCTGATGCGACAGCGGGCCTGCGTCCGGGATATTTTGGCAGCATTCATGTGGGACCGATCTTTTTGGAAAACCGCTACACCGATTGGAAGCGCTACTGGCCGCATCACACCATGCGGAATTTATGGACGCTGGGTAGCTACGTAGATCCTGTTAGATTACGGATGGAGTTTTTGAATCAGGCACGTCACGCAGATAAATACCAAGGAGATCCTTTGGCTCCCGCGAATTATCCGCCGGATACTCTGTTTGCTAGCGTGATGTTCGCAAGTCCGCTCGGTTGGTTTGAGGTATCCAATCTTCCAGAAGATTATTTCAAAACCATTCCCGATCTCGTCGCTGCATGGAAAAAAGAACGAGAAGCGATTTTTTCAGGCAGCATCATTCCTATCGGACAAGTGCCGGATGGTTATGTGTGGACGGGTTTTTCATCGGTCAGCCAGGACAGGAAAAGCGCGCGCTTGGTGATTTTTCGCGAGTTGAATCAAACGGAAACTTGGTCCACGGAAATTCCGTTGCTAAAAGCGAAGGACGCTAAAGTCACCATCTTGGGTGGCAAAGGCAGCGCTACCTATGAAAACGGCATCCTTAAAGCCACCATCCCGGATACGTTGCAATATCTGTTTTTGAAAGTTGAGTGATCGGGTTCAAGAGTAAAGACCCAGTGCCTCATCAAGTGAAAGCGTATCGTTAGGGCAGGCTTTACGAAGCCGTTGGTCTTCGGTTACTAGTTTTAAACCAAACATGCGAGCGAGCGCAATAAACCGAGCATCGTATGCAGAGAGGTTGTGATCACAGGCGATTTTCAAAGTTTCCGTTAGATCAACAGGATGTGTGTTAGATGGTGGAAAAATTGAGTTGGTATGAAGCTGTATTTCCAAGATCGTTGAGCGAGAAAAAAGTCCAGCGCGTTCATAGTTTCTGAGCGTGTTGGCGACTTCGATTTGCCACCAATCCGGGAGATGCCAGTCGGGATCGTGCTGCAATAGTTTTAAAGCTTTTTCGCGTCCCTCGTGTTCGACCAGTAAAGGAATGATGAGATTAGTGTCAGCAATGATCATAAGAATGGGATTAGCGTTGACCTTCGTTCATAAACTTCAGCGTTTGCTTCATGGTTATGGGTCGCGCCGGGCGAAATGCTGGGGGGAGATTTGGCAGTTTGTCAGAATCATTCATTTCCAATCCCTGTAAAAGAGTAGCGATGGTTTCCTGATTGATGGAGCGGCGATGTGCTTCAGCGGAGGCTTTTAGTTTTGCATGCAGCTCGGAAGGGAGATTGCGGATGAGTAAGTTTGGCATAAGTGAACGATATCACTATGATATCGTTTTGCAACTGTCGAATTTGATCGGTTATACACGGCGATCAAGCTAGGGAGAAGAAAGAGGTTTAACCGCAGATGAACATCGTTGAGATTGGGGCTGTAATTTTATTTCCTTAGTCCAAAGGGGATGCATCATGCAGAATTCCAGTCCTATCTCCCCTTCTTATCTGCGTTCATCCCGTTCATCTGCGGTTCAATTCTATAATTTGTGGAGTTTCTCCCTAGCTTGGTCGGCCTGATCGGTTATACCAGCTCGCACGCCAAACGAATCGCCGCGATCATCGATGCAGGGTTGGCGATGCCTTGGCCGGCGATGCCGAAGGCGGTTCCATGATCGGGACTGGTACGGGGTTTCGGCAGGCCGAGGGTAACGTTGACAGCTTCGTCGAAGTCTAACAATTTTAGAGGGATCAATCCCTGGTCGTGATACATGGCGAGCACGGCGTGGTATTTGCCTTGGGCGGCATCGCGAAAAATGGCGTCTGGAACGTGGGGGCCGGAGAAGATTCCGTTTCCGATTTCGTTGAGCGCGGCGATGGCGGGTGCGATAATGGATTTTTCCTCGTCGCCAAACGCACCGTTTTCACCGGCATGGGGATTGAGTCCGCATACGGCGATGCGTGGAGAGGCGATTCCTTTTTTCGTTAGAAATTTCGCGGTGAGTTTCCCGATGGTGAAGATACTCTGGGTGGTGAGGAGTTTCGGCACATCCGCGTGGGGGATGTGGATCGTGGCGAGGCCGACCGTGAGGGTTGGGCCGGTGAGGAGCATTCCGGATTCTGTTAAGCCGAAGGCGTGGGTGAAAAATTCGGTTTGGCCGGGAAAGGGGAAGCCGATGGCTTGCAGGCCTTCTTTGGAAACCGGGCCGGTGACGACCGCGGCGGCTTCGGTTTTCCGGAGCAGGCGGGCGGATGCTTCGAGGGCGTCGAGTGCGGCTTGAGCGGACTCACGGGTGGGTTTTCCGGGAGTTCCTGCGGAACGATCCCCGATGACGCGGAAATCGAAGCCAGCCGGAAGCTGGCCGGAAGCGAGGGCGGCATCGATCACTTCTGGACCAATTCCAGCGGGGTCGCCAAGGGTGATAAGAATTTCGTGCACGGAATAGAGATGGACGTTGAAACGCGCGGCTGCAAGTTGGAAGCTTCGGGCAGGATGTTAAGTGAGGAAACTAAAAATCGTTTCGGAGGAATTGCACGCCTTTACGGAGAGCGAGCCTTGGAGAAGTTTTCGCAGGCACGTATTGTGGTGGTTGGGATAGGTGGTGTGGGCTCATGGACGGTCGAGGCGTTGGCACGATCAGGCATTGGAAAAATCCGCATGGTGGATTTGGACGAAATTTGCATCACCAATGTGAATCGTCAGTTGCACGCGATGGACGGTCAGATCGGAAAACAGAAAACCACCGCCATGGCTGAACGTGTGTGCGCGATCAACCCGGAATGTGAGATCGAAGTGATCGAAGGCTTTTTCACCGAACGCTCGGTCGAGGAAGTGTTGGGCGGCGAGGTGCACGGCGTAATTGATGCAATTGATTCAATGCAGCACAAAGCCTTGCTTATCGCGGAGTGCAGGAAGCGCGGGTTGCCAGTGGTGACTTGCGGTGGTGCTGGAGGGCGGCGCGATGCGACTCGGATCAGCGTGCGGGATCTGGCTTTTTCAGGAAAGGATGCTCGGCTGCATCAGTTGCGGAAACGTCTTCGCAAAGATCATGGGTTCGAAGCAGTGCCGATGGGATTGAAGCCTGAGGAGATGGGAATTCGCGCGGTGTTTTCTGACGAGCCACCCATTTACCCGAGTGGCAATGGTGAGGTTTCATGTGAGAAACCCGAGGGCGCGGACATGCGTTTGAATTGTGCAACGGGTTATGGCACCGCCACTCACGTCACTGCAACCTTCGGGGTCGTCGCAGCGGGAGCGATGCTGGATATTTTGGCTGAATGAGGCGAAAAGTTTTTGATTCCGTGCTTGGATTTTGGAATTGGTATTGTGGAGTAAGAGGATGTCAGAAACTCCCTATACCACTCCGATGGCTCAGCCGCCGATCATTCCTGCAACTATGCCTGTCACCGATGATATTTCGAGACACATGCAGGGCGTGGTTTATCCGCTGCAACTCAGTTTCAAGCTGATTGCTCTCACGACACAAGTCACGGTGACAGATGCCGCAGGACGCGTTGTGGTGCACACCAATCAGAAGTTTTTCAAATTCAAAGAGCATGTCGATGTGTTTGGCGATCGCACGAGAGCGGTGAAGCTGGCTGAAATCAAAGCAAACAAAGTGATTGATTGGTCAGCTAGATACAACTCGACCGATGCGTCCGGGCAGGCGATTGGATCTGTAGGGCGAAAAGGCTGGAGATCGATTTGGAAGGCTCACTACGAGGTTTTCAATCCAGAAGATAACAATCCGGACTTCACGATTAGTGAGGAAAATCCGTGGGCGAAGTTCATGGATGGTTTGTTAGGTGGAGTGCCGCTTTTGGGAATGTTTTCCGGATATTTTTTCCATCCAAAGTATTTAGCGGTGAGCACTGACGGAAGACCTGTGATGCGCTTAACCAAGTTGGCCGCGTTTTTTGAAGGGAAATTCCTCATCGAAAAATTAGACAATATGAGCCCTCGTGAGGAACTGAATTTGATTCTGTCGTTTTTCATGCTGGTGATGCTCGAAAGGCAGAGAGGATAGATTTAAATCTCTAACAATCCGATCTGATAGCTTTCGGCAATTGAGTCGCGGGTCGCGAATGTTAGAGACTCAATCTGGCATTGAGCGATCAGCGCGCGATCGAATGGATCTCCGTGATGAGGTGGAAGTTTGATCGATGCCTGAGCGTGGGCGCCGGTGAACGGCAATATTTGAATGCCGTTTTCCGGAAGGAATTCGGCGAAATTTTCCGGAATACGGAGTTTACCTTTAGATGATTTCAGCCCGATCTCCCAGATGGAGACCGCACTGGCGAATACCTCATTGCGCGGATGTGAAATTTCCGCGCGTGCGGTTGGGCTGATGCGATAAGGATCGTCCATCCACCAGAGTAAGGTGTGGCTATCGAGGAGGATTCTCATGATTTCACACGGTAAGTTGTGTTGGGTTCGGTGACTTTGGACTGAGTTGTAGAAGGCTCGATGGATGCGCCGGTCATGGCCTCGATGAGTTCGGGATCAGTTTCCCAGCAATCGGTGCTTTCCCATATTTTTCCAGCAAGGAAACCGCCTTTGCGAGCGGGTTGTGGCGGGATGTAGGGAACGAGCTTGGCCATCGGTTTACCGGCTTTCGCGATGATGATTTCCTCGCCAGCCGCCGCTTGCTCAACTAAACGGGAGAGATGGGTTTTGGCTTCTTGAATGTTTTTCATGAATAAGTCTGGTCTGGTCTGGTTTGATTGTCAAATTAGATTTTGAAAACAAGATGGACGGTCGGATTGCTGGAAAATAGGTTTCTGGGCGATTGATGATAGAGACACTGGAAATTTTTTTGGCGGAAGCGGGTTGGGTGGATCGGTTTGGGGATGAGGCGCGTATGATCGGTGGGCGCTTGGTCTCGAAAGTTCAGGAATTGCAGTTGGAGGGAGAAGAGGAGATTCAAGCTCACGCGCGGGTTCTTTCTGAAAAAGTAGAAGCGGCGTTTTGGGAACAAGGCGGGCAGGTGTTGTTTGAGACGAATTGCAGTTGTGAGGCGGGCTCTTTCTGTGAACACGGATTTGCGTTGATTGGGAAAATGGCGAAGACGAAAAATTTGGAAAAATGTTTCGGAAGAAGTGCTGTTGAGGCGGTGGCAGTTGAGTTGGGTGGAAGAGGAGAGGGTGGAAGAGGAGAGGGGGATGGGGAGAGTGGGCGATCCTACTTCGCCAAGGCTACGGCGGACAGGGTGGGGGAGAATATTTCTTTTGAACTGGTGGTGCGAAAGGATGCGGTGGATCGAGCGACCCAGATGTTGTTGAAATCGATGGGGCAAGTGGAGCCGAAGGAATGGATTTTTGCGGAGGCGTTTGTTAGCTACGGTGATCAACGCAAGCCATTGGCATCGGCTCGCGAAGAGGGCAGAACAGCACGAGAGCAGCAGGCGATACGCGAGCTGCGCGATGTCGGGCTTTCATCAATGCAAACGAATCCCGCATGGCGATTTCTGCTCAGCATGAGATCGCGCACGGTTGATGCGGCGAGTGAAAATGACAAATGGTTTCCCGATCCGGGTCGGGTTCCAGTGGATACGTTCTGGCATCAGTTCCGGGGTGAGTTTGCTGAAGTGTTAAAAGTGGCTGGCTGGAAAATAAAATATGAAGATGGGGTGGGTCACCAAGTGCACGAAGCTGATCCAGAAAAATGGCAGACGCTTCTAACAGGTGAACAGGATGATGAAATTTACGTGCGGGATTTCTCGGACGGTGGATGGTTCAGTTTGTCGGTTGGATTTGATGTGGATGGTGAACGATACGATCTGATGCCGATTCTGGCGGGTTTGTTGAAACAGGATTTTTTGGAGGAGACGTTGGATAGACCGAATCAAGGATTCGTCTACGCGCCTTTGCCCAATGGTGATGCGCTGAAATTGCCGATTGGGAGAGTGCGGCGTTTGCTGCAACATTTATCGGCTTTGGTAGATCCTAAGTTTTTCGGAAAAGCGCGGGTGCATGCGTTGGATGCGGCGGCGTTGGCTGGGTTGGAGGGTTTGGGAATCGAAACTCCGAAAGGTTTGGCGAAGCTGAAAGAGCGGTTGGAGAATTTCTCGAAAGTCGAGGAAGTGGAGACGCCCGGCGAGATCAAGGCGACTTTAAGGGATTATCAGAAATCAGGTTTTCAATGGATGCAATTTCTCGCGAGGCATGGGCTGCATGGAATTTTGGCGGACGATATGGGTTTGGGAAAAACCTTACAGACGCTCGCCCATTTGATGGCGGAGAAAACCAGTGGGCGGAGTGGTGGTCGGCCTTCGTTGGTGATTGCACCGACCTCTGTGGTTCCAAACTGGCGGGCGGAGGCGATCAAGTTTGCGCCTGGCTTGAGGGTGCTGGTGTTGAATGGGGCGGATAGGAAAAAGTATTTCCGCTCCATCCCTTATGCTGATTTGGTGATTACATCGTTTGCCTTGTTGCAGCGAGATATCGAAAAACTGATGGGGTTCGAGTATCACATGTTGGTTTTGGATGAAGCTCAGTATATCAAGAATCCACGCGCAAAAGTCGCGCAAGCGGCGTGTCGGGTCGTGGCGCGGCATCGGCTTTGCCTTTCCGGAACGCCGATTGAAAACCATCTGGGTGAATTATGGAGTTTGATGCATTTTCTCATTCCTGGATTTCTTGGGACGGAGGATGCGTTTAATAAAAATTTCCGAAAGCCGATTGAGGAAGAGGGCGATGCAGAGAAAAACGCATTGTTGAAAAAACGGATCGCACCGTTGGTGTTGCGTAGGACGAAAGATCAGGTGGCTAAGGAGTTGCCGCCGAAAACCGAGATGATACATTTGATTGAGTTATCGAGTGATCAAAAAGATCTCTACGAAACCGTGCGCGCGACCATGGACAAGCGGGTGCGTGAAGCGATTGCTGCGCGCGGAATCGAGCAATCGCAGATCGTTTTCTTGGATGCCTTGCTCAAGCTGCGGCAGATCTGTTGCGATCCACGCTTGTTGCCAGAAGATTTTGCGGCGGGGATACGTAGCTCAGCGAAGTTGGAGTATCTGAAGGAGATGTTAGAAACGCTAGTGGAGGAGGGTCGGAAAATTCTTATTTTCTCCCAGTTCACGACCATGTTGGGTTTGATTGAAGAGCATTTGGTGAAAACCAAGGTTCCTTATCTCAAATTGACTGGCGGATCGAAAGATCGGGGTAAACTAGTGGAGGAGTTTCAGTCCGGAAAATTCCCCGTTTTTCTTATTTCGCTCAAAGCGGGCGGAACTGGCTTGAATCTAACAGCGGCGGATACGGTGATTCACTACGATCCGTGGTGGAATCCGGCGGCCGAGGCTCAGGCAACGGATCGCGCTTATCGAATTGGGCAAGATAAGCCGGTGTTTGTGCATAAATTACTTTGTCAGGAAACTGTTGAGGAACGCATTCACCGGTTGCAGCTAGATAAAGCCAAATTAGCAGAGGGGTTATTATCGGATGCGGATGTGGTGAGGAAGCTTGATGCGACGATGATCCGCGAATTGTTAAGCTAAAAGCTGGTAGCGCAAATCCTTATTGAATTTTTGCTACAGCAACTTTGGCCTTCACAGCAGATTATAACTCAGGAGTGAGAGAAATGTTCATAGATAAAAATCACAAAGATTAGCAATCTTTGTGATTTGGCGAGTTGATTGGAAAATGGCGACCTAGGGTCGGGGCAGGCAGAAGATCGTTGCTATGAGAAATTGTAAGCATCCATATCGAAGACCACGGTAACGTCTTCAGGGAGCGTGGTTTTCTGGAGGATATTTTGGACGTGGTTGGTGAGGGGGCGGGCTTGGTGGGAGCGGAGGGTGATTTGGAAACGGAATTGATCGTGGGATTTGATGAGGGGACTGGGTAAAACTTCGCCTAATGAGACTCCTGGGGGTAGATTTTCCTTCAATCGGAGATGGAGAGTCTGGAGGGTGAACTCGGCGCGGCGTTCGTGGCCGGAGCGAGCTGTTAGAACTGCGCAATGCGCGAAGGGCGGAAAGCGGAATTGGCGACGCATTTCCATTTCCTGTTCCGCGTAACCATCGAAATCATGTTTGCGTGCGAACTGGATGCTGGGAGAGTGAGGGGTGAAGGTTTGCACGATAACTTCGCCTTCGAGTTCGCCGCGTCCGGCGCGTCCGGCGACTTGAGTGATGAGCTGGAAGGTGCGCTCACCGGCGCGGAAATCCGGAACATGCAGGCCGAGGTCGGCGTTGAGAATTCCAACCAAAGTGACGTTGGGAAAATGCAAGCCTTTGGCAATCATCTGCGTGCCGATCAAGACATCGATCTTTTTGGATTTGAAATTTCTCAAGATATCTTTGAGAGCGTTCTTTCGGCGCATCGCATCGGCATCGATGCGAGCGAAGCGGGCTGCTGGGAGAATTTTTTGTAAGACTTCTTCGACTTTCTGAGTGCCGTAGCCCTGCAGTGCGATTCCGGGGTTGCTGCACTCAGGGCATTTTTTTGGGACGATGGATTGGTGTCCACAAACATGGCAGACGAGACGTTCATCGGTGCGATGATAGGTGAGAGCGACAGCGCAGTGCGGGCATTGGCAAACATGGCCACAGCCATGGCATTGCAGTGAGCGGGCGAAACCGCGGCGATTGAGAAATAAGATGGATTGTTCGCCTTTGGTGAGGCGTTGTTCGAGCGCGGTGCGAAGACGGTCAGATAAAATTGCTACCTGGCCTTTTTGTTTTTGTTTCTCCAAACGCATGTCGATCACTCGGACGAGTGGCATGGAATGTGCATCGGCGCGTTGATCGAGACGGAGGATTTGGTATTTTCCTGTTAGAGTATTTTGCCAGCTTTCGAGGGAAGGTGTGGCGGATCCAAGGACGATGGTGCAGGGCTCGAAAGCGGCTCGGAGAACCGCGACGTCTCGGGCGTGGTAGCGAGGAGGGTTTTCTTGTTTGTA
>CAMCYT010000061.1 GCA_945885485.1 Prosthecobacter debontii | reverse complement strand
GGGCGATCTCACTCATGCTGTTCGGTTATTTCGTGATCATGTGGTTCACGTTTTCAAGCCCCCACAGCCTCAACATGACTTACGTGCTGTTTACCAGCATTGGAGTAATGCAGGGCTGCTTTGGGCTTTTCACGATGTGCTTGCCGCCTCTATTTCCCGTGCTTTTACGGAGCACAGGAGCGGGATTTTGTTACAACATCGGGCGAGTCTTGTCGGCAGCGGGAGTGGTATTTTTCGGAATATTCAACCGTGTGGAGGGCGACTATGCTGGGGTATTACTTACGGCATCGTATTTGTTCATCCCAGCGGCGATTTTTGCCCTGCTGTTACCGAAAGCGCGTGACCACGCTTAGACTGGGATTTAGGTCGGGGACAACCCCCTTTTTCCTCTTCCGCAGACTGGCTCTTCAATGTATTTTCCACCCTAGGTGAAAAAGTAAATTCCTAGCATTCATTCATTTACTTTGCTCCCGCTTTTTTCAACTGGACGATCGCTTCGTCGAGTTTTTTGCGTAAGGCAATCATCGAGGCATTTTGTTCGGTGATCGTTTGGTCGCGTAATTTTAATGCGGCCTCCCATTCGGTGATACGTTTTTGAAGGGCATCGCGCTCGGCAGCGGCTTGATCATAGGCGGCCTTGGTGGTGCCTAACTCTTCGAGCTTCCGCTGGTAATCTAGACCCGCTGCATCGGCGGTCTTTTGGGTTTCCATATAGGAACGCTTCAGTTCGGTTAGATCAAGCATCAACGCATCGGCCCGTGTAACAGCTTCCGCTTTCGCTTCGTTCGCTGCGTGTTCCTTGATCTGTATGGTGCGATAAGCTTCGCGCTGATGTTCGCTTTGTTGCCATTGCAAGACGACGATGACCAACAGCACCAAACATCCAATCGCGTTGACGATAGTGAAAAGATTTTGCTTCATGGCTTCGGCGTCTTGCTTTCAAAACTCACGCGTTCGATGCCTGCCGCGCGCACCGCATCAAGCAAACGCATGACTTGCTGGTGCCGTGCGTTCGCATGCGCAGCAATGAGGACATTGACTTCATCGCGCTTTTCCAACGCGGCGAGTCGCTCTGTGACTTCTGTCGGCGTTAAAATTTCATCTTTCAGTGTGATGACGCCTTCTTCGTTTAGGGCGAAATGAAAAGGTGGTGCAGATGTTTCGGATAATGCTGCTTGTGCATCGGGCAATTCGATTGGCACGCGACTGAGCTGAGTCATGCTTAAGCTCACCAGCATGAAGCTGGCTAATAAGAAAAACATGATATCGATGAGAGGCACGATCTCGATGCGTGCATCGTCGTGACCATCTTGGTCGGCATTAGTGGAGAGTTTAACGGGCATGATAGCTCAGAGATGAGGCGCTTTGAAATCCGCGAGATCGTGACCATGTGATTTGGCAGCTCCGGCGAGTAATTCGCAATGATTGATCCAATGTTCTAACTTACCGCGTAATAAATGGGTTTTCTTGCGGAAAAAATTGAATGGCAATAGACACAAAATAGCGATGCCTAGACCCGCTGCCGTTGCGATCAAAGCCTCAGCGATCCCTCCTGATACTTTCGTTACAGCCAACTGATCATTACCGATAAAATTAAACGAGCCCATGATGCCGACCACTGTGCCGAGCAATCCAAGTAACGGTGCAAGAGTAATCACCGTGCTGAGTATCCATAGGCGAGACTCGGATTTTTCTAACAAATTACTGGCATGTAATTGCATTGCGGCCAAGGGTGAAGTTGCAGCGTGTGATAATCCATCACGCAAGTTATGCAGATATGGATCAGCCTCTTTCTCGCAGATTTTCCAAGCCTCATTGAACTGCCCTAAGCCCAGAGTTTCACGAGCTTGCACTTGTTTTTCAGATCGCACTTTTGAATGTAGGGACACCCACCAAATCGCGCGGTCAAGAATCACACAAACAGCCAAAAAAAACAGAAGGGCCATTGGCCACATGATATCGCCGCCTTTTTCAAAATATTCTACAAGGATATGAGAGAGCATCATAAGGGATCAGTTAAGTTGGAAAATGATTGAGATTTTGTAACGGCGCGCCGGTCCCTCCGGAAAACGCCAGCGGTTGCGGATCGTGGAGAGCGCGGAATCGTTGAGCGAATCATAAGGACAGGGTGATTTCAGCCAAGCGTTAAGCACCTTTCCATCGACACCCACCAGGAACTCCACGACGACCGTGCCTTGCTGATTGTTGCGTCGCGCTTGCGAAGGATATGAGGGCGAAGGCTGACGGCCTGGGCCAACACCCAGAGATAGCGAGGTTGCAGTGCTGGGTGCTGAAGTGTTTGACTGATTCGACTTCGGTGTTGTGGGAGTGGCGGGCGTGCTTGGTTTGCTGGCGACCTTTGGTGCGGTGGTGCGTATCACAGAAACCGGAATCTCGGGAATGTCTGGTAGTTCCGCCATTGGCGGGATCTCGGGCAAGGCTGGGGGTGCCGGCAATGTCATTGCTGCGGGCTCAACTGCCACCTTTGTTGGCGCTTCATCGGTAATTACTTCAACCGTCTCATTGGTGGCTATATCAACGCTGGTCAACACACTCAGCGGCATCGGTTTCACCGCAAATGCCACGGTCCAATTCTGGTGTATACTAAACCCAATCCATGTTCCCAGGGCTGCACTCAGCCAAGCGGCCAGTGTGATCACATTCAGCATGTAAGTAGCTCCTTTCGACATAGCCAACATGGGTATTATTGAGATATATTCTCAATAAGGCAAGGGGTTTTTGAGGCGACTCAACTTTTTCCGCCACTGAAAAAGTTTCCAAGATGGATAAAAAGCCTGATTTCAAGCTACCGTTTTCCTTTGCCCTTGCGATTTGATGACATAGCTTCCCCGCAGCATGACGGACGATCTCAAAGAACTCTTCACTTTTCTCTCTTTCCCCAGCGTCTCCACTGATTCCAAGCATCGGCAGGATGTGCGCAATTGTGCGGAATGGATTATCAGAAAACTTTCCGCCATGCCGCTCACCACCGAGCTTCATGAAACGCCCGGGCATCCCATCGTCATCGCGAGAAACAAGTATCAGGCGGATCGCAAAACCGTCCTGATCTACGGTCACTACGATGTCCAACCTGCCGATCCGTTTGAGCTTTGGAGTTCCCCGCCGTTTTCTCCAGAAATCCGCGATGGTAGAATCTGGGCACGCGGTGCCACCGATAACAAAGGTCAAATGCTCGCTCACATCCTCGGTGTCGGAAAAACTCTCGAAGCCAACGGCGAACTTCCCGTGAACTTGATTTTCCTTTTCGAAGGCGAGGAAGAAATCGGCTCTCCCAATCTCGCGCCGTTTCTTAAAGCGCATCGCGATGAATTGAAATGCGATATCATCGCCATTTCCGATACGGGAATGGTCGCGCCTAACACCGGAACTCTTGGCTACGGCTTGCGCGGTATTACTTGCGCGGAAGTGAAAATCATCGGACCTGTTAGAGATTTGCATTCGGGCATCTTCGGAGGTGCGATTGCTAACCCCGCCACTGCGATCGCGCGACTCGTCGCTTCGCTTCACGATGGCGAAGGCAAGGTTGCTATCGAGGGTTTCTATGACGAAGTCCGTCCACTCGAGGCTTGGGAGCGTGAAATGTGGGCGAAAGTTCCCGGACTTTCCGATCAGGATTATCTGAAAGTTACCGGTTCACCCGCGAGCTTTGGCGAGCTAGGTTACAGCTCCGCCGAACGCGTGTTTGCGCGCCCGACCGCAGAGGTCAACGGGATTGGTGGCGGCTACCAAGGCGAAGGTTCGAAGACGGTGATTCCTTCCGAGGCTTTCGTGAAATTTTCGTTCCGACTCGTCCCCGATCAAGATCCGCAAATCATCCTGCAACGTTTAAGAGTTCATCTCGAAAAACATTGCCCACCCGGCGTGAAACTCGTCATCGAGGACGGCCACGATGGCAAGCCCTACGCCTGCGATCCACATTCCAATTTCGGCAAAGCAGCCCAACGCGCTCTCAAGCGCACCTTCCCCGGCGAGCCCATGCTCATCCGCGAAGGCGGCTCCATCCCCATCGTCCAAGCCTTCCGCGAAATCCTCGGCGTCGACACACTTCTACTCGGACTCGCTCTCTCGGATGCCCAGATTCATTCACCGAACGAAAATTTTCCTATCGAAAACTTCGAGGCTGGGATTCGTCTGAATCAGGCTTTGCTGGAGGAGCTAGCTAAGTAGAGAAGCATTCTTTTAACCAGAAATGACCAGCAACTATTTAAAGTAGTTTCTGAGTTGAATCCTGTTCTCGTTACTTGGCTTGGTAGTGCATTAAGGTTTCACCAAATCTTTGATCTTCTGACGATCCAGATCGCGCATCATTTTAAGCATTAATGCTTCATCAGCGGCTTCTTTTCCTGTTAGGCGAACCATGATGACGTCATCCATTGGCATGCTGAGCTCATAATTTTTAGCATCGATTTTTTTGACCAATACTTTTTCGCCGTTCACCTTTTTTGTTTCATAACCTTGTCCTTTGGCAATACTTTCGTTTTCCATCAGACCACGTATGAGCTTGATCAGGCTTGATCCATAAAACACTTCCAGTTGGACCTGTTGCTGACCCGTTTTGTTCTTATAAAGTTTTTTCACGACCTTGCCCCCGCCGAGCAAAGGTCCAACATCTTCGGTTTTCATTTCATCTGCCGACCATCCTTCGGGAATAGCTGGTAGGGTATTGTCCATTTTCGTCGATTGGACTTTTTCTAAAACGGCTTTGGCCTGATTGAGCGCCGCTGTTGATTCGACGATGTTTCCCGCACGGTATTGCTTAAGTGATTCCCGCAAAGCTTCTTCAAACGGCTCACCCTTGGTGGTTTGCGCTGCGATTGGCAGGACAGAAAATAACGCAAAAATTGCAAACTTCGTTGGATAAATCATTCAAACAAATTAGCAATACCCATAACTCTCGCAAGCAAATTGACGGCGCGCATTGGGGATTATCTCAACCCACGCAGCAAAAACTCCGCATTGGTTTTCGTCGGCTTGAGATTATCTAACAACGTCACCAGCGCATCTCCAATAGGCAGGGCGGCGAGTTGTTTGCGGACGTCGATGACTTTTTTGAATTCGTCGGGGTGGTAGAGGCGGTCGTCGTTGCGGGTGCCGGATTGGGGGATGTGAATGGCGGGGAAGACGCGGCGTTCGGCGAGTTCGCGGTCGAGGCGGACTTCCATGTTGCCGGTGCCTTTGAATTCTTCGAAGACCACGTCGTCGAGGCGGGATTCGGTTTCGACGAGGGCGGTGGCGAGGATGGTGAGGGAACCGCCGTTTTCGATGTTGCGGGCGGTGCCGAAGAATTTGCGGGATTTCTGAAGAGCCGCAGGAGAAACACCACCGGAACCGATAGGGCCGCCTTGCATGGCGGAGTTGTGGCCGCGAGCGAGGCGGGTGAGAGAATCTAACAAAAGCACGACGTGTTTACCGAGCTCGACCATGCGTTGGGCGCGGGCGATCACGAGATCGGCGACCTGTGCATGGCGTTTCGGGGTTTCATCGAAGGTGGATGCGAACACGGGTAGGTTGACGGTTTCCTCGAAGTCGGTGACTTCTTCCGGGCGTTCGTCGAGGAGGAGGATGACGAGCTCGATGTTTGGGTTGTTCGCCTTGATCGATTTGGCGATCTGTTTGAGCAGGATGGTTTTGCCGCCGCGAGGAGGAGCGACGATGAGGCCGCGCTGGCCTCTGCCGAGAGGGGCGATGAGGTCGATGACGCGGACGCCGAGGTATTCGGTGCCTTCGCCTTCGAGGTGGATGCGGGCATCCGGGAACATCGGGGTGAGTTTATCAAAATCCTGCGGCTCCACCCATTCGGCGGCGGGCATGCCTTCGATTTCGATGATCTCGGCGGTGGTGAGGTATTTGTCGCGTTGGACGGGCTGACGGACTTTGATTTTGAGGAGCTGGCCGTTGCGGAGTTTGGCGTCGTTGAGGACGGGGCCGCCGATGTGGATGTCGTCTTGGGAAGGACGGAACGAGCGATGTGGATCGCGTATCATCGCGAAATGTTCTTTTCCAAATTCAAGCACGCCCTCGCAGGTGACGTTGGTGCCGTTCATGGTGTAGAAGCAGATGATTTCGTAAATCAACTGGGTCTTGGTGATGCCGCCTTGGATTTTGCGTGGGAGGTCGGCGGCGATTTTTTGGAGTTCGGCGAGGGGTTTGAGACGAAACTCATTGAGATCGATGTTTTCAGGAACTGGGTAGGGGACGCGTTCTTCGCGAGGCTGGGGAGTGGGTTGCTCACTGGATACCGCAGATGGTTGTTCTTCAGCTTGTAACTGGGCTGGCGTTTCGTGAACGACAGCGATGGTTTGTTCCGGCGCTTCGGTTTCGGGAGCGGCGGAAGTGGGTTCGGTGGGGTCTGACATGGAGAGTGAGGGAAATATTTTGCAGAATCGCTGGATTTGCGCTCTGAGGGTATCGGGTTGGCCGTCGTTCCAGAAGACGATGTCCGCACGGGAGATTTTTTCTTCGACGGGAAGCTGGGCAGCGAGCACGGACTCGATTAGATCGTCATTCCAGCCATTGCGGGCTTTGAGTCTGGCGACTTGGGTGGCACGGGTGGTGGCGATGGTGATCGCTTGATCGTAGCCGAAATCGAAACCGTTTTCGAAAAGGAGCGGGACATCGGCAAGGAAGCACCGCGCCCCTTGTATAAGAGATTTTTCCTTAAGGGCAAGACATTCCTCACGGACGCGGGGATGGAGGATGCTTTCGAGGAGCTGGCGTTTTTCGTGATTTCCGAAGACATCGAGGCGGAGTTTCTCGCGGATGATTTTTCCTGATTCAGGATCGATGATAGAGCTGCCGAAATGTTCGCTCAGGGCGGAGCTGATTTCCGGGGTATCGAGCAGGCTTTTCACGGAGGCATCGCAATCGAAGACGACGATGTCTGGAACGAACTCTTGGAAAAGGCGAACGGCCGTGGATTTTCCAGAAGCGATACCGCCGGTGAGTGCTAGGGTGAGCATGGGGTGGAAAAGAGTTAGTAAAAAAAGGTAGGGCGGCATCGCCGAGGCCGCCGCATGGAATGAATAGCCAGTAAATTGTAACAGAAATCCCTTATCTTTTCAATGGCACGGCGCTCTCGGCGATAGCGCCCTACCTGTTAGGGCATCAGCCGCCCGTACGGGGTGGACGTTTTTTCTTTGATGTTTCGGGTGTGACGTTGCGCATGCCGCCGGATTTGGCGCGTTGGGCTTGGACCTTTTGCATCTCGGCTTGTTTATCGGCCATGCGTTGCACCCAGGATTTTTTACCACCATCTTTACGAGCAATGAGTTCAGGCTCGGGGATTTTGTTCATCAGGTAAGTTTGACCGATGGAGAAAATGTTTTGGACTGTCCAGTAAAGCGCGAGAGCTGAGGCGTAGTTATAACAGAAGAAGAAGAACATCAGCGGCATGAACATCATGATGCGCTGCTGCATTTTATCTCCGGTTTTAGGCATCATCGCCATTTGGATGACGCTGGTTGCGGCCATGACGATGGGGAGGATGTTGATCGGAATGCCGGCGAGGGTGGTAAGTGTATCAGGCTGGGAAAGGTCGTTGACCCAGAGGAAAGATTCGCCACGGAGTTCGACGGCGTAGTCGAGCATTCGGAAGAAGCCGAAGAAGATGGGGATCTGAATAAACATCGGCAAGCAACCGCCGAGGGGGTTAATGCCGTATTTGCGATACATGCCCATCATCTCGGTATTGAGCTTGGTGGGATCGTCTTTGTATTTTTCCTTCAGCTCGGCCATTTTGGGTTGGAGCTTGGACATGCGTTTCATCGAGCGGGTCGATTTGGCGTGAAGTGGCCAGATGCAGAGGCGGACGATGATAGTGAGGCAGATAATGGCCAGACCCCATGATTCGGTGGTTGAGAATTTGTTGATTGCGAAGTGGAGGTTATCGAGCAGCCAGTTGAGCGGGCGTGAGACGAATCCAAACCAACCATATTGCATGATATCGCCCCAGCCTTGGCCTATGCTTTCGTTGTTATCCAGCTTGCGCAGCGTGGTGTTGTTTTTTGGGCCTATGTAAATTTTGTATTCGAGAACGGTCGGTGATTTGGGTGCGAGGGCGGCCTCAGGAAGATTTATGGCAGCACGGACGGCGGAGAGAGACTGGTTATTTTTATTGAGGCGGACTTGTTTGGGTTTACCCCAAACTTGGGCCATCTCTGGTTTTTTTGGGCGAACGACTGTGGAGAAGAACTGGTCGGACACACCTGCATACACGATGGGGTTTTCGCTCTGGCTGGTGATGGTGGAACGCGCGGAAGAGAACCAACCACCTTTGAAAGCGGTGGCGGCTTCGAAGTGCATTTTGTTGTTTTCATACCAGAAGAATCCGGTGTGGTCGGGGCGCTCTTTTGGGTGAAGCGGTGCGGCGGAACCGAGGTAAAGCGAATATTGGGAGAGATCGAAGTTGGCCTGAGTGGTGTTCTCAATAGCTAGCGAGAGATTAAGGAAAAAATCCTGACCTGGAATGTTAGATGTCTCGAGGGAGTAGGTTTTTTTAACGATCAGCCCCGATGAAAGTGTTTGAATGAAGACAGCAGATTTTTCTGGGGAGGATTGTTCTGCGAGGTAGGAAAAGGAGGTGGTATCGAGATTTTTGTTGGAATCAATAAAGCCGCCGATGGGGCCACCGCCGTGGCGGTTGATGCGAACGTTTTTGGTTTTATCGCCGACGTCTTGATGCTTCTTGAGCTCGGCGTGTTTGATGCCGGCACCGATGTTAGTGAGGGTGAAAGCGACCTCGTCGTTTTCGAGAATGAAGGTTTCTTCGGTGGTTGATGGTGGAACGGTTTCTACACTTAAGCCGCCGGGAGTATCATTTTCTGAGAAGACATTTTCAGAGGTTGTACCTTTATTGACGGGTGCAGATGGCTTTTTAGGCGAGAAATGGATATTGAGGGCGATGAGAACCCCGCAGATGGCGAGGACTACCCAAGTTTTACGGTCGTACATGGAATTGGAAATCAGTTGGTGATTGGAAAGTGGAGAAAGACCGCGCGTTGCTTAGGTGGTCGAGGGGTTCTGGTCAACCTCAGTAGTGGGCTTCACGGGAAAAGTTTCAGGCGTTTGCATTGGGTGAGCCAGTCGGCTTCGAGGTCGCCGAAGCTCGCTTCGGCGGCGCCCGGGCGGGCGATGGTGACGAGGTAGCGCTTGGGATCGGTGAAACTTTCGGCGTGGGCCTGAAGGCAGGCGCGGAGACGGCGGCGGATGTAATTGCGGTCGTGGGCCTTTTTCGCGGCACGTTTGCTGGTGACGAAAGCAGCGCGGATGGAGGTCAGGGTGGGGTCCGCCAAGGTGCTAACAATGACAAACCGGCCTACTTTCGCTTGGCCGGTTTTTCTGATGCGAAGGAAGTCCTCGCTTTGGTTGATGCTTTGTTTTCTCGGGAAACGCATGGGAGTGGTGTTCCGGAGAGGCAGGGAATAAGCGGAGCCCCGACGCTGTCGGGGCGGTCCATTTATCTGCCGTGCTGCGTGATGTGACGCTTGAAGTGAAGCTCTGCGCCTTTAGGAATCAAGCGTTTACGGCCTTTTTGACGGCGGTGTTTGATGATGTCGCGTCCAGCCTTGGTGGCCATACGGGCGCGGAAACCGTGTTGTTGTTTACGGGTACGTTTGGTGGGCTGATAAGTACGGAAGCTCATGGCGATCTATGGTGAATGGTTAGCGCTTTGGAAGGCGCGGGGGCGGGACTTTAGGAATATGTCTGCGCTTGTCAATGCGGCAGTGGGATCTTTTTTAAAAAATTTACGTCTTGTCGGTGGGGGGCGGGCTTGGTTGCCTGTGTTTACAAGATGGCTGCACCACAAAACACGATCGCATTGGTTTACGACTACGACCAGACACTGAGCGCAAAATACATGCAGGATGATGTGCTTTTCCCGAAATTCGGGATCGATCCCGCGCAATTTTGGAAAAAATGCAACAGTTTGGTGAGTGACCAGAAATGGGATGGGGAGTTGGCCTATATGAAGTGTTTGCTGGATTATTTGGGGATGGATCGGGTCACGAACTCAATGTTGACCGAACTGGGCGCTGGGCTGACGTTTTTCCCAGGATTGCCGGAATTGTTCGAGGTACTGCCGAAAGCGGCGTTGAGTTCGGAGCATGAAACGGCCGGAATCAAGGTGGAGCACTACATCATTTCCTCGGGTTTAAAGGCGCTTTTGGATGGCTCGCGCTTGAAGCCGTATGTGAAAGAAATGTTCGGCTGTGAGTTCGGCGAGGACGCGGAAGGCCGGATCAGTTTCCCGAAACGCGTCATTTCGCACACCACCAAGACCCAGTTTCTGTTCCGTATTAATAAAGGCATGCTGAGATATGATCAGGACGTGAACGATCACATGCCGGCGGACCAGCGGCCTATTCCGTTTGAAAACATGGTCTATGTCGGCGACGGCCCGACCGATGTGCCGTGTTTCACCGTGGTGAACCGAAATGGTGGACATGGGATCGCGGTTTACAATCCGGATGACTTGACCGGTAAATCGTTCCGTAAATGTTTCGATCTCTGCACGCATGCGGGGCGGGTCAAACACATCGCTCCAGCGGATTACCGCGAGGGTTCGCATTTGTGGTTGCTGATGAAAGAGATGGTCACCGAGATGGCGGATCGGATCTTGCGCAAGCGCATCGAAGAGCGGGATAACGCAACCATCGCAGCACCCACTTTTTAATTTATGTTAGAAAAAAAACATTTTCATTTCACAGGAATTTGCGGAACCGCGATGGGCGCGGTCGCAGCAGCAATGAAGCGACGCGGCTTCGTTGTCACCGGCAGCGATACCAATGTGTATCCGCCGATGTCGGATTTCCTGCGCGGGGAGGGGATTGAAATTTTCGAGGGATATCGTGAGGAAAACATTCCTGCTGGAGCGGATGTGGTGGTGATTGGAAATGCTATCTCTCGTGGCAATCCGGAAGCCGAAGCCGCGCTAGATCGTAAGCTGCTATACCATTCGCTGCCGGAGGTGATGAAGGAACATTTCTTGCGCGGGAAACGGAATTTCGTGGTCAGTGGTACGCATGGAAAAACCACGACATCTTCCATTCTAGCATGGCTTTTCGTCAGCGCGGGCAAAGAACCAGGATATATGATCGGTGGCCTGCCAAAAAATCTGGGTTGCGGCGCGCAGTTTCCCGATACGGAAATCAATGTGTTAGAAGGTGATGAATACGACACCGCATTCTTCGACAAGCGTTCCAAGTTTCTCCACTATCTTCCGGAATGCGTGATCGTGAATAACATCGAGTTTGATCACGCGGACATCTACGCATCGATCGATGAGATCAAAATCACCTTCAAACGCTTACTCAACATCGTGCCGCGTAACGGCATGGCATTTATCAATGGCGATGAACAAAACTGCTTGGACGTCAGTCTTAACGCACCGTGTCCCGTAACGACGATTGGCTTCGGCGAAAATAACGTGGTTCAAATCACTGAAGTTGGTTACGACGAATCTAGTAGTTCGTTTTTCCTCGGCAAAGAATTTTACTCCGTGCCAATGACAGGTGAGTTCAACGTTCGCAACGCTGCAATGGCAGTCGCAGCAGCTAGATTCGCCGGGCTGACCATGGAAGAAGTGCGCGATGGTTTACTGAGTTTCGAAGGCGTAGCCCGCAGGCAAGAGCTGAAAGGTGAGAAAAACGGGATCAAAATCATCGATGATTTTGCGCATCACCCAACCGCAATCCGTCTCGCGGTGCAGAGTTTGCGCCAGAAATATCCGAACTCACGGTTATGGATTTTGTTCGAGCCGCGTTCCAACACCACGCGTCGAGCTGTGTTTCAAAAACCTCTCGCGGAAGCACTCGCGCTTGCGGACTTCGCCGTTGTTGCCGCAATTCCGGATCTGCATAAAATTCCTGAAAACGACAGACTAGATCCCATCAAACTCGCTGCGGACATCGTCGCGCTGGGTGGGGTCAGTCATTATCTCGCGGACAACGCAGCCATCATCGCCGTCGTGAAAGCCGGGGCAAAATCAGGTGACGTCGTCGCCGTGCTTTCAAACGGAGGTTTCGGCGGGATTCATAAGCAACTGCTCGAAGAGTTGTAACGCAGGAGATTTATATTTGAATCTGCAGCGTCGAGAGAAGATGTAATGAACCGCAGATAAACGGGATGGACGCAGATAAAGATAAAGAGTTTTAGTTTTGAGAGAAAATTTCAAGGGAATCTGCCAGTTTAGGATGATATGAAACCATCATCTTTTTTTCAATCTGCGTCCATCCTGTCCATCTGCGGTTGAAAAATTTCTAATGTAGATGCCCTAGCTGTAACGTAAGTTTGCTTTACAAATCCCCCGCCATCCCGCACTTTTCGCGCCCCTGCAAGGAGAGGTGGTCGAGTGGTCTATGGCACCCGATTCGAAATCGGACGTGGGGTAATACTCACCGAGGGTTCGAATCCCTCCCTCTCCGCCAACACCCCAACCCAGAAAATCTGGGTTGGGGTGTTGGCGTTTCAGGAAGGGCCCAGAACC
>CAMCYT010000060.1 GCA_945885485.1 Prosthecobacter debontii | reverse complement strand
CACGCCCCAGTCACTGCGATCACACATGTAATCCGGATGATCGACGCGGGAGTTAAGCAATTCCATAATCAAGGTGATGCCGAGCTTCTCGGCAGTGGACAAAAGCCGCTCCAAACCGATCGCGCAGTTTTCAAGTCCTTGCACGTCATCCATTCCTTCGCGATTTCCTGAAAAACAAATCAACTGCTTCGCACCAACGTTCGCGCAATCTTTGAGTTTCTGTTCGTAAACTTCCACTAATGCGTCGTGATGCTCGATACGATTGAAGGCTTTTTCGATCATCCCAACCTTGATTCCGGAACTCGTCGTCGTTGTTGGAAACGTGACCACTGGACAATCCAAATCGTATTTACGAATGGTTGCAAAATCCGAAGTTTCTAACAGATCAATCGCCACCAAACCGATTTCCTTACCTTCCCTACAGAACTGCTCGAGCGGGATATCCTCGTAACACCAACGGCAAGCAGCATGGCGGATTTGTTTTTGTATTCCAGAAAACTCTTGTTGAGTCATATCATTTTTCGAATTTTCCATAATCTCTGCTCGGATTCGCTGCGGAGTTTCATGTTCATCAATCTTAGATGCAAGAAACAAGCAGCTGAAACGTAAATCATTCAAATTGCAACACATCCATTGCCGAGTAACATCCACCTTATTAATCAACCGAGCAACTCGGTCACAGGCCATCTTCCCCATGAAATCTTTATTTCTCTTACTCGCGATTCTTTTATCCTTCTGCGCACAACTCTCCGCCAAGCCGCTCAATATCCTGTTCTTCACAGCGGACGATATGAATTACGACTCGTCGGCTGTTTTCGGCGGGCCAATCAAGGATTTAACTCCAAATGTGGATCGCCTTGCCTCCGAAGGAATGCGCTTCAAACACGCCTACTCGACAGTCGCTGTCTGCCAACCCGTACGCCAGACGATGTTTTGCGGACTCTACCCACACCGCAGCGGCTCGACGGGGTTTACTCCTGTCAAACCCAACGTGCGCACGCTTCATCAGCAACTTCGTGATGCGGGATATATCATCTCTTGCTACGGAAAGCGAAAGCACATGCAACCTGCCGATCAATATTGCGCAGATGTAGCCGATGACGCGATCAGTCGCCACCCACAGAAACTAGCAGAGGCAACTCGTCAATTTTTACGTATGGCTCGTGAGCAAGGAAAACCCTTTTTCCACAACGTCAACTGCTACGATCCACATCGCCCATTCATCGGTATGAAAGGCCCTGATGATCTAGCTGGGGGCGAGAGTCCAAGCCGCTGGATCAAGCCTGAAGAAGTCACCCAAGTTCCTGAATTCTTGGAGGATTTACCAGAAGTTCGCCAAGAACTTGCGGGCTATTATACGAGTGTGCGGCGTCTGGATGATGCTCTCGGGGCAGTGTTGGCTGTGCTCAAGGAAGAAGGTTACGCGGATAACACATTAGTGGTGTTTTACGGTGGTGATCACGGGATGTCATTTCCGTTTGGCAAATCGAACAGTTACGAAAACAGCTCACGCGGTGCGCTGATCGTTCGCTGGCCAAACGTCATCCAACCAGGTTCCGTTGATCAGAATCACATGGTGACCACCCTAGATTTCACCCCGACATTGTTGGAAGCCACCAAGCTGCCTGCCATCCCAAACATCGATGGACGCTCCTTCCTTCCAGCACTCAAAGGTGAAAAGATGACAGGATGGGATCATGTGTTCACGGTGTATAACGCGGCATATGGAAACAACTGGCTACCCATGCGCTGCATGCGAACCAGAGAGCGTTCATACATCTGGAATGCATGGAGCGATGGAACCAAAAAATATCACACGGAAAACATGGCCGGCCTAACATGGGACGCGATGACAGCCGCAGCTGAAAAAAACCCAGCGATCAAAGAACGAACCGAATTCTATACCTATCGCGCACCCGAGGAATTCTACAACCTCACCAATGATCCATGTGAGCGCAAAAACCTGATCAAAGCAACTGACAGCCAGGCGGAAATCGAATCCATGCGAAAGCAACTCTTAACCATGATGCAGAGCACCGAAGATCCTTTCGCGAATGCCTTCGCCAATCGCGATAACAAGGAGCTCGTTCAGGACGCTATCAAGAAACATCAAAAAGCACCATGATGCAACGGGATGTCTTAATCTAATTCCAAATCATTTTTGTTAGGACCCAACTGTCATTGGATTTAATCCAATAAAGCGTTACATCAGAAATACCATCTACGGGCCGTTCGCCTTTAACTTCAATAAATCCCTCAACCGTAGCGAGCACGGTGGCGCGGTCACCCTCGATCTTCACCTCACGGAATTCTGTAATCTCAAAAATCGATTCCTTGGAATTTTGGCAAACCCACGAGAAAGCCGACTCGATCTGATTTTTTGGATAAGAGCCGTTCACTTTTTTCACAGTCGAACTTTCGAAATCGATTTGATCTGCCAATACTCCACCGAGCGAATACGATTTGAGTTGACGAAACACTCCACGCGAATCCGCGCTGATCGTCATGACATCCATCAGATGATCCGAGCGACGCTTGACGGCACGCTCTTCAGAAAACCACCACGTACCCAGCGGTATGAGCAATAAAACCAATGCGCAGGCGATGATGATGCGGGTCTTTGTTGTCATGATTGATTGGGGTCGTAAAAAATCCGCACATCTGCCTGTTTCGTGCCAAGCAACTGTTGCGCGCGTCGCAAAGCGTCACGCGTTGAAATGTTTGGATTTGATGGCATTGCGAGGAAAATATTGCTTTCACCCTGAGTCCGATCAGCGCCCTCTTGCAGCATTTCCAAAATGCCTGAGCGTTTCAGAACTTTGTAAACATCTTTGGACGCTCCTGATATAAGAAGGAACAAGCCTTTGCGGCGCATGAAATGAACCAAATCCTCCAACGCCATCACGCTGGTCGCATCCAAATGACGGGCATTTTTCAAACGCAAAATAATCACCTTAATAGCAGGATCGACAGCTGTTCGCTGAATTTGAGTGCGGAACAACTCGGATGCACCGAAAAACAAATCTCCCTCCACATGTACGATGGAAATCGCAGGAATCGGCCTTGCATTTTTGCCTTCTTTTTCGCGTAGCTCGCCGACATCGTTGAACTCGTATTCTTTCAGGTAAGGCTTGCTCGCTTTGCGTAAGAACAAGGTGATGGAAATCGCAACCCCGATGAAAATGGCGACGTGCAATGGCGCGAGCAAAGTTGAAATAAATGTCACGATGATCACCACTGCGTCGTCGAAGGTAGAGTGCAGGCAGATTCGAATTTGCTTGAGATTGAAAAGCGTGAACGAGATTGCGATCACCAACACCGCGAGCGCGGCTTTCGGAATGTAATCGATGATATCGAGGCCTGATTCACCAGACCATGCGATCAAGATAACAAGACCCAGAGTGAAAATTCCAGTGTAAACCGCAGATGCCTTGGTTGCGGCTCCAGAGTTGAAATTCAATATGGAACGAGTCAACGATCCCGAGGCTGGCATTCCACCAGCGAGAGCTGATCCCAAGTTCGAAAACCCTACGGAAAGCATATCTTGGTTCACATCCATCCGATCTCCGGTCTGAGAAGCAATCGACTTCGCCATCAGGGTGTTTTCCAATGAGGCGAGAAATGCAATCGCCAAGCCTAGGCCTAACAATGCGGAAATATCATTAAAAATACCAGAATGGAAGACATTCGGAAGGTTTGGTATCAACTCTCTGAAACCGAAGGTGCGAAACGTTTCCTGCCCCTCAAAATTGCCGATTCCAAAATGAATCAGTGGCCCGAAAATCACCGAGCCTAGCAGCAATGCGATCGAAAACGCCGGCCAATTTTTTTTCCACCGCTTGAAACCGTAGTAGATAGCCAATGTCACTGCCCCGATTAAAACCGGCACCCAATGAGTTTGGGCAATCGAACGCCCTAACGCCCCGACTAAACCGAAAAACGTCGCGCTATCCTCAGGCTTCACGAAATCCTGTAAGCCCAATAATGGCTTGAGTTGATTTCCAATGATCAGCACCGCCGCGCCGGCCATATAGCCAACTAGGACACTGCGCGAAACGTATTGCAAAAGATCCGCCACTTTGAGTAGCGCGCCCAACATAGATGCAATCGCGACGATAAAAACTAACAACGGCAGCAAATCAGAGATTCTGGATTGCATCGCCGGATTCACCGCGAAAAAGCTAAACAACATGAAAGCCGTCGCATTTGTCGGCCCGAGCACATTGTAACGTGAGCTCGCAAAAAATGGCGCGATGATCGCCGCTACGGCCGCGCTCACCACTCCGTAAATCACATCCAGGCCCGCGATCGCCGCATACGCAATCGCTTGCGGCAAAGCCAGCAAAGTCACGTTCGTCGCCGCCCGCAAGTCAGCGAAAAATTTCAGTTTCGAGTATTCTCCAACACGCCCAAAACGCGGCAGAAAAACTATTTTTTCTCCAGCAAAGTAATCGCGCGTCGCGCGGTAAGTTTTTTTGATGACGTTTCCGAAACCCATACAGCTTCGTAAGACTTAACGGGATTGTGCGCGCCTGAAAAGCCACAAGCCTAGCAACACACAGAAAATATTTGGAGCCCAAAGAGCAGAGGCTGCCCCAATATCTGTATCGAATTTATCTGAAAGCACCGTGAAAAGGAAATAGGCCGTGCCGATAGCAAGACTGATCACAAGTCCACTTGATGTATCCTTGCGCCGGCTTTTCAGACCAAGCGGAACCGCAATGAACGCAAACGACAAGCAAGCCATAGAAAATGAGAAGCGTTTGGTGATTTCAGCCCGGAAACTGACTTCCTGTGATTCTTTCATGTCTGGATTATTATCGATATGACGCCTGATTTCAGCATTTGTCATCGCACTGGGTTTAACCTTTTTTTTGCGATCATTTCCAAAATCAAACAACCACGGCTCTGCTTCGCCGGCAAAAACCATCTCTGAAGTACCGTCCTCCTTTTTTGATTCGATAAATGTATCGATTAATTTCAAGCGTAGCTGCTTTTTTTCCTCATCCACAATCAACGATACGCTACCTGCATGCACGAAGGCCTCGGTGCGAATTGGCGCACCTTTATCGCCGTTTGAAACTTGATAAAGATTGAATCCTTGCAGTGTTTCGCCATCCCTTGATTCGACAAATACTTTTTGATTTTTAAACTTCGATTGCACGATGCCAGGATCTAACAACGAGCGCGGATCGCGTTTCACTTGCTCGTAAATTAAATCTGTGAGCGAGGCTTTCGCGAGAGGGACAACATTTACATTGATCCACAAACAACCCAGTGAAAGCACTGCGCCGATCATAAAAACCGGCAGTGCCAAGCGAAACAAGCTAAGCCCTGCAACTCGCAAGCCAGTAATTTCGTTATCACTCGACATCCTACCGAACACCAGCAGCACAGCCGAAAGGAAGCCCCACGGTATGGTAAACATCAGCGAAAACGGCAGAACGTTAATGACAAAACGAACCACCAGTCCCAGCGGTGCCGATTGATCCACAAGCAACGGCCGCGCCTGCTTGAAAAGATTCCCCATCACCAACACCAAACTAAGCACAAAAACGGCATAGATCGTCCCAACAATAATTTGTTTGGCGATATAGCGGTCGAAAATGCGCATGTCAGAGAATCACGGGCGGAGACAATTCTGGCAAGTGGCAAGATGCATCAGTTTCAAGTCAGCTTGAAGATGTAATTTTCGATATCCAATCCCCTTGTGTTCTCCTCTGGCTAGGATCTTCTCATTGAAATCCTCCGACAAACCTGACAAACCTGCCGCGTAATAGACCGACTCATTGATCCATGTCTGATCCATGGATCACCCGCAACCCATCATGAAACCATACCTTCTTCTTTCCGCAGCGCTCACCATGGCCACCCTTCAGGCTGCGCCCATCCCTTTAAATCTCCCCCGCCCCGACGACAAACCCGGCGATGCTACCAAGCCGGTCAAAGTCTATATCCTTGCCGGCCAGTCGAACATGGTCGGCATGGGCGACATCACTGGAACCCAACCACCCTACCCAGCGGTCTATCTTTCTGCGGATCCGGCCATCATTCCCGGTGAAATGCCGGTTGGATTGTCCCGTACGAAATCCGCCTGCCAATGGGTTTGGAGAGGTGTGCCCGCCCTGAGAACTCATGGGATCTATCAATCCGCCGACCCCTCCGCTCCAAGCGGCGCGTTGCTTGCCATTTATCCTCCAGATCTGGGTGCGAAAGCCAAGATCACCCCAACCAAACCCCTAGCACTCGGCACGGTGTCGGCTCAGATTCCAGAGGTCGACGCGTCGGGCACAACGATGGTCAGCGCCTTCATCGATGTTCCGACGACTGGCAATTATCTCGTCCACGTCGGATATGGAGAGAGCACGCACTCTGTCGCTCTGGTGGATGGCAAAGAAGTTTATCGCAAAGACATCGGCGGCAAACCGGCGCTTACCAAAGTCACCATTGAGGCCGGAAAACGCTATCCGCTCCAAATCACTTACTTCAAAGGTGGTTCCGCAGCTTTTTGGTTGGAGCAGATCGATTTGGTCGGCAAAGGCGATCTCGTCACCTTGACCAAAAAAGACGGCAAGTTTCCCTATCTCATCGACGATGCCGGCAACTGGACCGTACGTAACGATGTGTATTTCCAAGAAGCGCGTTTGACGGAAGGCGGCAAAGGCGCGCCGATGAGCGCCGAATCTAACAAAAAATGTTTACCTAAGTGCAATTCTATCGGCCCCGAAGTAGGCTTCGGATACGTGATGGGCACTTTCCATGACGAGCAGGTTCTGTTGATCAAGACCGCACAAGGCAACCGCTCTCTGAGATATGATTTCCGCCCACCTTCGAGTGGAATGACCTCCGACAGCGATTTTGAAGGCTATGAATACCGCGCCATGATCAAAGGTGTGCACGAAACTTTAGCCAACATCGACAAGTTGGTGCCCGGCTACAAAGGACAAGGATATGAGATCGCTGGCTTCGGTTGGTTTCAGGGACACAAGGACAGCGGATCCACCAAAGAGGATTACGAAAAATGCTTGGTCGATATCATCCAAGACCTGCGCAAGGAGTTCAAAGCGCCAAAGATGAAGGCTGTCGTGGCCACCGTTGGATTTGAAGGATATCGCTTAATGAGCGGCCCATGGAAAGGTGTCTGGGAAGCGCAGATGGCCGTCGGCGATGCCAAGCAGCATCCGGATCTCGTGGGTAGTGTCGCTTCAGTCGACACCCGCGACTTCTGGCGTGAGATCGAAGAATCTCCCCGCAGCCAAAACTATCACTACCACCGCAACCCGGAAACCTACTTGCTGGTCGGTGAGGCAATGGGACGGGCGATGGTTCGACTCATGGGCGGGCAAGCTGAAGAAATCCCCAAGTCTGACCGCGAGGCCAAAGTGACCGCTCAAGTCGCAGCCGAAGCCGCTAAGCCAGCACCGACTCCCGAGCAGATCGCCGCATCCAATGCAGTGGTCAAACCGATGATTCTCGATGGCCTCATGACTGCCTTCCTCGCCGATACAAAAATCCAGCCCGTGCTGAAAGGACAGCTCGTCCAAGCCCAATCAAAACCCGCCAAACTACCCGAGTATTTGGACGATGCCGTGGATGACGCGGTGGCTTTCCTACAAGCTGCCGACATCCATGATTACGATTGGAAGCCCGTCATCGCCGACATGAAAAGCGCGAAGTGGGATTACATCGGTTTCGATGTCGCCGACAGTCCGTATCTGAACAAATCAACAGCCGCTCCAGTCAATGAGGATGAGGGCGCTGGAAACGAAGCAACTCCCGCACCAAAGAGCGCTCCACCGAAAGATAGCGTCAAAGCCCCACCTTTCGTGGTGAAATATCCAACCGAGCTTAATCAATGGTTCATGCCGGATTTCGATACAAAAAAGGCTGGCTGGAAAAACGGCGCCGCGCCCTTCGGCATGAAGATGGACGAAATGGTGCCGGAAAGTCTCGCATGGATTGCTAAGTATCCGCTCTATCCGCTCAAACGCACCATGCCAACCACCACTATAGGCAACGACGTCGTGCTCATGCGCCAGACCTTCGATCTACCTCCAGCAAAAGAAGGCCACCGCTACCGAATCCGGTTAGATGGCAGTATTCACGAAAACTCCGGCGAGGGCTACGCGATCTACATCAATGGCAAGCCACTAACAGAAGTAACGGCCGGCGTCACCGCTTGGCGCAGGCAAGGACTGCGCGGCAGTCAGGTTTGGCAGGATTTCCTCGGCGACTTCAAGGGCGGCAAAGTAACCATCGCCGTCGCCAACTTCCCCATGAACAACTACAATCCGGATTACTACATCCCAGCGATTGGCCCCTTGAGTGTGTCAATCGAGGAGCAGAAATTGCCTTCACTCGGGCAGACACCATGAGCCCCTTCTCCCTGACGCTCGGCACGACTAGCCATCGATTTAGCTCTCTCTCCGAGCTGATGGCAAAGGCGACACCGCGGCGCTCTGGAGACGAACTGGCCGGAGTGGGTGCCGCTTCTGCAGAGGAGCGTGTAGCTGCTCAGATGCTACTCGCAGATGTACCGCTCAGCCGTTTTCTCGAGGATTTGCTGGTGCCATACGAAGAGGATGAAGTCACCCGCTTGATCATCGACACGCACGATGCGAATGCGTTCGCCCCTGTCTCGAATCTAACAGTCGGTGAGTTCAGAAACTGGCTTCTCCGCTATGAAACCGATGCTCCGCTTCTCGCCGCTCTGGCTCCAGGTCTAACACCTGAAATGGTCGCGGCGGTTTCTAAAATAATGGGAAATCAGGATCTGGTTTTGGTCGCCCAGAAATGCTCAGTCGTGACCGCATTTCGCTCCACCATCGGTTTACCTAGTCGTCTATCCGTCCGCCTCCAGCCGAATCATCCGACCGACGATCCTAAAGGCATCGCGGCATCCATCTTGGACGGCATGCTTTACGGCTGCGGAGACGCCGTCATCGGAATCAATCCCGCAAGCGACAGCGTGGCTGCGGTCAGCACCCTGCTGCACCTGTTAGACGATCTCATCCACCGCTTCGAAATTCCCACCCAATCCTGCATCCTCACCCATGTGACCACTGCCATGCGGTGCATGGCAGTGGGTGCACCGACGGATCTAGTTTTCCAATCTGTAGCAGGCACTCAGGCCGCAAACAATAGCTTTGGCATTTCACTCTCACTACTCCGTGAAGCCCATGATGCCGCGCGATCGCTGAAACGTGGCAGCGTCGGTTCAAACTGCATGTATTTCGAAACCGGCCAAGGCTCCTGCCTATCCGCTAACGCGCACCATGGCCTGGATCAACAAACCTGCGAGGTGCGTGCCTACGCCGTGGCACGAGCGTTCTCACCCCTACTCGTCAACACGGTGGTCGGGTTCATCGGCCCAGAGTATCTCTACGATGGCAAACAGATCATCCGCGCCGGTTTGGAAGATCACTTCTGCGGAAAACTGTTAGGTCTTCCGATAGGAGTGGACGTCTGTTACACCAATCATGTCGAGGCAGATCAGGATGACATGGACACACTTCTAACATTGCTTGGCGTCGCAGGTTGCAACTTTATCATGGGCGTTCCCGGAGCGGATGACATCATGCTTGGCTACCAATCGACTTCATTCCACGACAGCCATTACCTCCGCCAAGCCCTCAATCTACGACCTGCTCCGGAGTTTGAGGAATGGCTGGAGAAAATGAACATCGTGCATCAGGGAAAACATCTCATCCCTGTTGCTCCGAACCATCCCCTTCTCCCAGAAAACTGATTTTTTCATGAAAAGCGAACTCACGGTTTCGGATCCCTGGTCTCATTTAAAGCAGTTTACTGCGGCACGGATCGCCATCGGTCGGACAGGCGGCAGCCAACCTACCGCCGCTGTGCTGGATTTCCGGCTTTCACATGCGCGGGCAAGAGATGCGGTCCACGCTCGCTTCGATTCTGAAGCTCTTGCAGCTCAACTTCATACCTCAGAAATCCCAACCGTTTTTCTCTCCACAGCGGTGCCAGATCGCACCACGTATCTCCTGCGTCCGGATCTCGGGCGGAGTCTCGACCCAGCGTCACGCGCAAGCCTAACACCAAGTCAGCCCGGTCTCGCACTCATCGTCTCCGATGGTCTGTCCGCAACTGCCGCATTAAACCATGCGTGTGCGACATTGGTTCCCCTGATTCATGAGCTTAAAGAAGAGGGCTGGATAATCAGCCCAGTCTACATCGTGCCCTTGGCTCGTGTGAAAGTGCAGGATGAGATCGGCTTCGCCCTTGGCGCACGGTTTACGCTGATGCTGTTAGGCGAACGACCCGGCCTCGGCACCCCTGACAGCCTTGGAGCTTACTTCACCGCAAACCCGAACCTTAACTGCACCGACGCTGATCGAAACTGTGTCTCAAACATTCGTCCTGAGGGTATCACTCCTGCAGATGCTGCTCGGAAACTAGCATGGCTCTTAAAAGAATCTCGCCGCCTGGGTCTGAGCGGAGTGCATCTTAAGGATAACCAAGCAGTTACCATTGCTTCGGGGCAAGTCTGATGGGGCAGTTTGTCTGTCCCCTTATGAGAACTTTTCGGCCTTTAGGCGCGTTGTTACGAAGCGTTTTCAAATCTGATTGCTTGATAACAGTGACGTCATGGCTGCGCTTTTTGCCCTTATCTGGAAGGCCTATCGCAAGATGACCGAGGTGATGGTTGCGTAGATCAAGGCGGAAAAAATGACCGGTAGCGTTAGCTTTTTCTCCGAGATTTGTCGGCTTCGAATCAAAGGCTGCCGCGTGGTGATAAAGGCCGTCTGCTGCGTAAATATCGACTTTTTGCAACTCTTTGAAGTCGGCGAAAGGATCGTTCATTTCGCTCTGAATGGTGCTGCGTAAAAGCTCGTTGAGAGAGGATGTGTTTTTTAAGCGGCGCTTACTTCTAAGAGTTTTGAAAAAGTGGCTTGGGTCGATGTCTTGCTGGCCCTGATCGGCGTGATGCTGGAGGAATTGATGACCTGTTTTAGCATGGCTCAGATAGCGAAGAATTCCGAGTTTAGCGAAGTCTAAATCGCTGATGAAGGAACACTGATAAGAGCAATCCGCAAGAGGATAAACTTGAACTAAAGGATTGAAAAAAATGAGTTAAGGTCACTATGATCGTGTTAATTTGAAGTCATAGAAATTTTTTTTGGATCAGAACTGTTAGATCAAGTTTTAATTGCTTTGAAATAGGGCGAATTTACGTTGGATAGCCAAAAAAATCATCGAGGGTGACAGGAGAATCCCGCCTCTTAAACGCAGTCCAGCATACACTGAGAGCGAAGCTAAAGGCTAAAAATCAATGAGCTTTTCCACACCGATCGATTCTCTCGCGCGGCATCAAACGCATCGTTCACAAAGCTCTTGCTACCGATTACCTCATCATGGGTGAAATCTATCTCTCAGTTACCTCGCATCACAAAAATTGATCCCGTTTTCCCACCGCTTGCGCTTTTCAATGGCTTCGCCGTTCGTTCCTTCTGTCTCTCAAACTGCGCCTGATACCTCGCTGCCATTCCTTTCACATAATCTTCACTGCCTAGCGCGATCCCTTCGCTGAAACACTTCATCCGCTTGCGTATTTCTAACATGGGTAAAAATAGAAAATTTTCCACTGCGGCTTGAGCAGCCTTCACCTGATCTTGGGTATACCCTTTTCTTCGTGAGTCTTCTGTCACCGTAGCCTCTCCATACAACCAATTCCGATAATACACATGTGCTTTCGTATTCCACCCGTCCTGCGCAACTTCCAACACTTTACAAAGTCCACGCCGTGCTCGTTTGCTCCCGCCAACCGCCTCCCCATAACCACTCCACGCATACATCGCCGGATCTTTCACAATCCCTGCCCGCACCGGGTTCAAATCGATATAACCCGCCATCGTCTGTAACGCTTCACCCGTCTCCACCAGCACGCTTTTGAACCTATCCATCCACAGCGTCCCACGTCGGCTGTTCTGCTTGTTATACCAACGGCTGAAACGCTCTTTGAGTTCTTTGACAAACAAACTCAGATCACAGAACCGTTGTTGGAATCGCTCTAACAAAGCCTGCGCCGCATCCTCTTCGTGGCGATTGCGTAACTCGGTGATTTCACTTCGGAATTGAGTGATGAAAGCCTTTGAATACACCAGTGAAAGATGCTCGAAAAACCTTTCCTCTCCCTCCTTGCCTTCGAAACGTTTCAGCCAGTCTTTCTGTTCAGGCACTTTGAGTAAAATGTGAAAATGATTGGCCATGATCGCATAGGTTAGGATTTCAACCCCTGAAAATGTCGCCATACGCCACATCATCCGACGCAATGCCTCCTTCTCAATCGAGCCCAGCAAGAACTCGCCATTCACCACCCGCGACATCACGTGATAACACGCCGAGCAATCCGTCACGCGCATCCGCTTGCGCCCGGAGAACCCTCTAGCCCGCCGAATCTGCCCCAACCGCCGCCCCGTTTTCATCTCCGCCAACTCCAGAGGAGACCAGACCTTTAGCCCCTCTAAATCCCTTTGTTTATCTTCATTTGGCACATCCATAGCAATAACCTACCACCCCAAAAAGCCTCCGCCAAGCTAATTGTATGCCTGGCAGTTTATTT
>CAMCYT010000059.1 GCA_945885485.1 Prosthecobacter debontii | reverse complement strand
TAAGGATAGGATCTCGATGGGGCGAATGAAATTTTGATCTCTTAAAAATCCGTTCCTTTGTCGCCCAGATCCAACTCTTTGATCCAGATGTTCCGATACCGGACATCGTGCCCCTCGCATTGGAGTTTGATCCCGCCGGGCACATCGGTGATTCCTTTGCCACCATCATTTCCTCCGTCGATTCCAGAATTCGCGCCGCCCCATACCTGATTGATGGTGACATCCTGATGCACTTTCTCACCGTTGAAATACACCGTGACTTTCGCCCGCTCCGTTAACTTACCTTCGCTGAACCGTGCCGCACGGAACAGGATATCATAAGAACTCCATTGCCCAATTCCCTTATACAAATGATACGGCGATTCCGTCTCGTTGATGACTGCTGCCATCCCGTGTTTGGTCTTATCACCGTCCTTGATTTGGATTTCATAGCGATTCTGTAAATAAACTCCGCTGTTTCCGCCCTTGTTGTTGACCAGAAATTCGACATGCAAACGGAAATCGCGATACTCCTTCTTGGTCACGATATCTGCCGATCCGAACTTGCCACCCGCTGCCGCAGGATCATCCGTTTGCATGGCGGTCCCCTTGTCCACCGTATCCTCGACAATTTTCCACTTGATCGGCATTGCGGATGCGAAACGCGGCCCCTCCCAATATTTCCATTTCGCATCCAACATGTCCCGGCTCCCATCAAAAATCACTTCAGCCCCCTCAACCGGCTTTGCACCCAAACCCACCTCAGCCGCCTTCACGGAAACCAAACCCAACATCATTAATGCAAATAATTTCATCACGGCAGATTACGGGAGAAATCCGCTGTGTGTTTCACCGAAAGGAACAAATAGGACCGCGATTTCCAAATCGCGCCCTCAGATACAATGCTAGAGCTGTTGGATCATTCCCCAGACTTGATCGGCCCCATTTTCATCAATTTCTCGATATGGGAAACAAGAGCATTTGCCATTACCTCATAGCCTGCGGGCGTGAGGTGTGTGCCATCGGTGAATAAATCGGGTTTGATCATGCCTTCTGCGTTGAGAAAGCGATCCTCGAGATTCATAAAGACGACTTCATCTTTGGGATACTGATAACTGGCGAGGATACGGTTAGTCTCGCGACACTTCGCCCACTTTGCTTGGTCCTTCACCGGTAAGATACCAAGCACGATCACACGTGTCGTCGGTAGCTTGCTGCGAAACGCTTGCGCCACTGCACGCACACCGTCCGCAACTTCACTAGGAGACGTTTGCATTCCAAGGTCCCACTTCACTTTGCCACCATCGCTCTGCTTAACTACGTAATTGTTCGTGCCGCACAACAAGACCGCGACACGCGGTGCCTGACCTTTCGCAAAATCAAGATTACCCTTCGTCGCCCGATAAAGCATCACCGGCGTGATGTCTCCGGAGTTACCCATGTTGATCGGATTGTATTTCGCAAACTGCTTTTCCCAAACCGCTTTGCCTTCAGCCTTTCCTATCGACCACCCAAGTGTGATGGAGTCGCCGAAGAAAACGACCTCTGAGCCATCAGCCTTAGCGACCTCCTTGTTGACTCGCTCAAATTCACTGTGCCAGTAGTCATCGCTGATTTGGTCAGGTGCCGTTGTGCTGGAGGAAGGCGCAATCTTATCCCAAAATTTCGGACTAACTTCCTGCGCTTGGCCGTTCATCACGGTCAATGTGCATGCCGAAGAAAGCGCTATGATAAATGAGCACGAAGGTTTAAATAGAATATTCATATCTGCTACCTATTTATCAAAAATACTCGGAAACGTTGAGCTTTTTTATCGAGCACAAAATCTAGACTAAAACCGGCTTGGTGAAATTTTCGATCACGTATAAGCGATCCTTTATATCTAGTCTTTAAAAATCCTCACAACCCCTTTTCTGTGAATTTTAGAGCATAAAAAAACCGCCGGATCGCTCCGGCGGTTTAAGTGAAATCCTTTAGTTTTAAGCAGCGAAGTTTTTCGCCACCTCATCCCAATTCACGATGTTCCAGAATGCTTCGATGTAGGCGGGGCGTTTGTTCTGATGGTTCAGGTAATACGCATGTTCCCAAACATCGAGACCGAGGATAGGGGTGCTGCCGCAGCCCCCGAAATCAGATCCCATAAGTGGATTGTCTTGGTTGGCGGTGGAGCAAACCGCAACCGTGCCGTCGGCTTTTTTGCAGAGCCATGCCCAGCCGGAACCGAAACGAGTCATTCCTGCTTTTGCAAAAGCTTCTTTAAACGCATCGAAGGAACCGAACGCTTTGTCGATCGCAGCAGCGAGATCACCTGATGGTGCTTTTGCGCCGCCTGGAGCGATGACTTTCCAGAAGAAACTGTGATTCACGTGTCCGCCACCGTTGTTGCGAACTGCACCGCGAATGTCTTCCGGCACAGCGCCGAGGTTGGTGATCAGCTCAAGCGCGGACTTCGCCTCAAGATCGGCTTTTCCAGTAATCGCTGCGTTGAGGTTGGTGATGTAGGCTTGATGATGTCTGCCGTGATGGATTTCCATCGTGAGCGCATCGATGTGCGGCTCAAGAGCGTTCAGTGCGTAGCCAAGTTCAGGTAGGGTATGTGCCATAATTTTTAAAAGGTTGTTTGAAGTTTGAGTTGTCGCGCCTCTCGGAGAAAAGCATGATCGCGGCAACGCCTTACATCAACGCTAGCAAACGCCCTCCCGCAAGTAGAAATCTCCTATGCCACAAGAACTACAGTCATATCTTCCGCTCATCATCACCGGTTTCATCGCATTATTTGTCGGTGTGCTGATCACTTACCTCGCCGCCGCCAGCGGGAAATCCTCTCTGGCCGAGCGTTTGAAGGCCGAGGAACGCCGCGCCACCGACCTTGAAGCCCGCCTCACTTCAACCGCTGCCGAGGTCCAGCAGCGCGAGATCGAAGCCCAAAACTATCGCAACCAACTCGGCGAAGCTACCAGCCGCCTAGATGCCGAACGCCAGGCCGCCGCCGAAAAACAAGCCCTACTCGAACGCGCCGAGGCCCGGCTTTCCGATACATTCAAAGCCCTTTCGGTGGATGCTTTGAAAGGTGCCTCTGAACAATTTCTCCACCTCGCGAAATCCACCCTCGCCTCACAAACCGAAGAAGCCAAAGGCGAAATCGAAAAACGCAAAACCGCGATCGAAACTTTAGTGAAGCCTGTCGCAGACTCACTAGGGAAATTTGAACTCCGCATCGGTGAAATCGAAAAAATCCGCGAGGGCGCGTATTCGGAATTGAAAGAACAAGTCCGTGCACTCGGCGAAGGCCAGCTTGGTTTACAGAAAGAAACCGCTTCTTTGGTGAAAGCCCTACGCCAACCGACCGGTCGCGGCCAGTGGGGGGAAATGCAACTCCGTCGCGTGGTCGAGCTCGCCGGCATGCAAGAGCATTGCGATTTCACACTACAAACCACAACCACCACGGACGAAGGCAAACGCCTGAGACCCGATCTCGTCGTCAAACTTCCCGGCGGAAAAACCATTGTGGTCGATTCCAAAACGCCGATGGACGCCTATCTCAACGCGCTCGAAGCATCAGATGAACCAGAACGCGAACGTTTCCTAGGCCAGCACGCCCAACAAGTTCGCACTCATATCAAACAACTTTCCTCGAAAAAATACACCGAGCAGTTTGAGCACAGCCCAGAGTTCACGGTGTTGTTTCTGCCCAGCGAATCGTTTTTCTCCGCCGCGCTCCATTCCGATCCCGGCTTGATTGAAAGCGGAGTCAACGAAGGCGTGATCCTCGCTACACCAACCACTTTGATCGCACTCCTCAAAGCCGTCGCTTACGGATGGAGACAAGAAGCACTCGCACTCAACGCGAAAGAAATCTCCGCCCTCGGCCGCACGATGCATGAACGGTTAGGCAAACTCGCAGAGCATTTTTCCAAACTCGGCGGATCGCTTAACAACGCGGTCGATCATTACAACAAAGCCATCGGCTCTTACGAAACCCGCGTGATGACCACCGCACGAAAATTTGAAGACCTCAAAGCCGCTCCCGAAGGCATTTCCCTTCCTGACCTCGAAATCATCGACAAAACCACCAGACCCCTACTCATCAATCCGAACGTCGATCTCGAAGCCACAGATGATTTCTCTTTCATCCCTGAACCCGAGGAATCCTCCAAAAACGCTGCGAGTGACTTGAGAAATGAATTTGGCGGGTTTTAGGCAGGCCGCCATCGCCGAGGGCGCCGCATGAAATGGGGAGGCATATGACGCTTCAAATGAGATTCGATTACGTTTCTCTCCGCGCGGCACCCTCGGCGATGGTGCCCTACCTTCTTTCACTATTTTACACCCTCACCCGCTCAACATCCGCACCTAGCATGAGCAGCTTTTCATCGATATGTTCGTAACCTCGATCAATGTGATACAAGCGGGAAATCTCTGTCGTTCCTTTGGCTCGTAGTGCGGCGAGAACAAGCGCAGCTGAAGCCCGCAAATCCGATGCCATAACCGGAGCAGCGGAAAGCTTTTCCACTCCTCTAACAATTGCGGTACCTTGATCCATTTTAATATCAGCACCCATGCGTTTCAACTCCGCACAATGCATGAAGCGTTGCGGGAAAATACTGTCTTTCACCACGCTGATGCCTGGAGTCGTCACTAACAATGCCGTCATCTGCGCTTGCATGTCAGTTGGATAACCTGGGAAAGGCGCGGTGTTGAGATCGACTCCTTGCAGCACCTCGCCACGCTCCACGAAACAAGAAGTCCCATCATCGTTGAACTCCACCTTGTGACCGGATTTAATGATCGCTTCGGTAATCGCTTTGAGGTGATCACGGTTAACGCGATTAAGCCTAACGCCCTCGCCAGCCAAAGCCGCAGCAGCCATGAACGTTCCTGCTTCGATTCGATCCGGAATGACCGTATGCTCGACGCCTTTGAGTTCTTTCACGCCCTCGATCACGATACGACGCGTGCCAGCTCCAGTGATTTTTGCGCCCATGCCGTTAAGGAAGTTAGCCAAATCTAACACCTCAGGCTCAGCAGCTGCGGATTCGATCACCGTTATCCCTTCGGCTAAAGTTGCGGCCATCATAACGTTATCGGTTCCGAGAACCGTTGGTCCGCTTTCACCACGCAAGTTGATTTCCGCACCACGCAATCCGTCGGGAGCCGTGAGGATGATGTTTCCTCCTTCAAATTCGATCTTAGCACCAAGAGCCTGCATCCCTTTGAGATGGAGGTCCACTGGCCTATCACCAATCACGCATCCGCCTGGCAACGAAACCACTGCACGGCCTTTTCTCGCAAGCAAAGGACCCATCACGCAAATCGATGCGCGCATCCGGCGCACCAATTCATAGGGAGCTTCATCCGAAATATCTGCGCAGGAAATCCGCACCGTTCCCGAAGATCTCTCCACATCCGCACCGAGCGCACTAAGAATTTGGATCATGTAGTTTGTATCAGAAACATCTGGCACACGACGAATGATGCAGTCTTCTCCTGTTAGAATCGTTGCGGCAAGAATTGGCAGCGATGCATTTTTTGATCCAGAAATATTGATTGAGCCCTTGATGACAGAGCCGCCGTGGACGACAAGTTTATCCATTTTCGATGAGTGTCTTTATTGATGTTGCGCGAATGGAAAGCGAGCAATCCCGCTGAGA
Source organism: Prosthecobacter debontii (assembly GCA_945885485.1). Taxonomy (GTDB): domain Bacteria; phylum Verrucomicrobiota; class Verrucomicrobiia; order Verrucomicrobiales; family Akkermansiaceae; genus Luteolibacter. The sequence goes on along the minus strand of CAMCYT010000059.1, from coordinate 7,058 downwards.
TCTTTGCGGACCTCGATTTCCGTGAAGCCAGACCTTTCCAAACACAAGCGCACCTGTGAAGCCTGATCGTAACCAATCTCAAGCGCCAGCCAACCGCCGGGCTTCAGGAAACCATAAGCCACCGGAATGAAACGCCGGAGCAAATCCATCCCGTCGACCCCAGAAAACAACGCTAACGAAGGATCGTAAGCCAGTTCGCGAGCCATCGTCGCGGCTTCACCTTCTGGCACGTAGGGCAAATTTGCGACGATGAGGTCAAAACTTCCCGTGACCTGATCAAGCAAATTGCTTTGAAAAATATCCACATGACCCAACCCGAGCTTTTCCGCGTTCTCCCGGGTAAGTTCCAGCGCGTCTTCCGAAATATCTACTAAAGTAACATGGCTGTCTGGCTTTCCCGCCGCGAGTGAAAGCCCGATCACACCCGATCCGCAACCGACATCGAGAATCTGCAAGCCTTCCCCTGGCATCTGCTTGAGTATCATTTCCACCAACTCCTCAGTCTCCGGCCTCGGAATCAAGCCACGGCCATCGCATGTAAAATCCCGACCATGAAAATGCACCTCGCCGAGCAGGTGTTGCAGCGGGATTCCCTCACCACGCTTTTTCAACAGTTCACGCAGTGGAGCCAAAACCTCTTCCTCCAGCGGTCGGTCAAACTGCGTATAGAGCTGCATGCGTGAGCATTCCAGAACCTTGGCAAGCAAGTGCTCCATGTTGCGCCGCGCGTCTTCGACCTCGCGCTTTTCGAGGTAACTCGCTCCACCATTGATTGTTTCAAGAACTGACTTCATCCGCCACGCCGCTTATGAGGCATCTTTTCGCTCCACGCAAAGGCGGAAAGATATATTTTAGTTTGGATCATTCAAGATCCCGGCAGGGATCAAAGACATTAGCGCGGGGTCGAGGAGCGTAGCGACGACCACCCCGGGTAATGATAATGCCAAAAATATTCACCCCAGCGGGGTGGCAGAGAGCGGCGTCTAAGCCTTAAGGTTTGCATACCTCTCTACGACCCCGCTGGGGTCGTGAATTCTATTCGATATTCTCCCCGGGGTATCGCTCCGCTCAACCCCGCGCTAATGTCTTTCATCCCTCTGGGATGCATCCACTCAACCCCGCGCTAATTTCTGTTGTCGCTTTAGGATGCACATAAAAAGTTTCGTTCAGTTGACGGAAATGAATAACCCGTTTAACCCAAGTGCATCACTTCAGCACTTTCCATCGCAGGCATCGGCACACTCTCGGCTCTTGGCCATGATATTGCGTCGCATCTAAAAGCCATTTCCTCCGGTGTTTCTGGGATTCGACCGCTCGGTGAATTACTCGGAAATGACAGCCCGCACGCCCGTCTGCATGGTGCATGGATTCAACCGAGAGAACTTCTCAACCATCGCAAATGGAGTCCCGTGACCATGGCTGCTCTCAATGTCGCGAAGCAAGCAGCGACAGATGCTGGCTGGAGTAAAGATGAACTCGCGAGCGCTGCGTTAGTCGTCGGCACAAGTCGCGGCAATGCTGCTGGCTGGCTGGCCGAGTGGCCTAGCAGACGCCCATTCAAACTGATGGCCGCGAGCAACACGATCCACAGTGAACCCGCCACCGCGATTTCCATCGAGCTCGGCATTTATGGACCCAACCACGTCGTAGCCAGCGGTTGCTCCGCCGGACTTGATGCACTTGGTATCGCGAAACTTCTCATCGATTCCGGTCAAGTGGAACGCGCACTCGTTGTCGGTGTCGACCTCCCACTAGTGCCATTGTTGCTAGATAATTACGCCGCATCCGGCCTGCTTGGAAGCGCAGCCATTCTCAATCCTTACTCGCCAACAAGCGATGGATTTCTCCCCGGTGAAGGTGCCGCGGCGATTGCCATCAGCGCGGCTCCTGTCGGAAAATTAAGACTGATATATTTTTCTAACAACTCAGACGGAGCCGATCCTGTTGGAATCCCAAAAAATGGCGGACGCACTTCGGAGCTTTTGAAAAAAGCCATCGAGCTTTGCGGAAAGCCGAGCGCGATCTGCCCTCATGCAACTGGCACACAAACCCAAGCCCGCGCCGAAAGTCTCTTTCTAAAAACCGCCAACCTCGGATCGCAACACACGCTTCACTTGCTTAAACCTTACATCGGTCACACGGTCGGCGCCAGCGGACTCATCGAAAGCGCGATCCTGCTGGCCTTCATGAAACAGAATGAACTTCCGAAAAATTTACCTGGCACATCCAGCTTGGGTGAACTTTCCGCGCCATCGCAATCCATATTCCTCACAGGCCCAGCGTTCAAACTTGCCCATGGCATGGGCGGACACAACGCTCTAGCCGTCTTTCACGCCATCCCATGAACGGTAACCCCCGCATCGAAATTTCCTTAGACGATCAAACCCTGCGCGTAATCGCTGACGAATCGACCCTGAAAACGTTTCGCATTTCCTCCAGTGCCAAAGGCATGGGATTCATCGAAGGCAGCTATCGCACACCGACCGGAAATTTTGAGATCTGCGAGAAAATTGGGACCGATGAGCCTATCGGAACAATTTTCAAAGCAAGAAAACCCAATGGAATTTGGAATCACGAAATCACCTATGATGAAGATCTCGTGCTCACACGCATTCTTAGACTCACCGGCAAAGATCCCGAAAATCAAAATACTTACGATCGATTTATCTATATCCACGGCACCAATCACGAAGATAGGATTGGTCAAACAGCAAGCCACGGCTGTATCAGACTCAGCAATGATGATATGATAGCACTCTTCGATATCATACCAAATCAAACCCAAGTTTTCATCCATCCCATGAAACAAACCAAAGGAAAATTATTATTCCTCGATTGCGACTCCACGCTCAGCGCTATTGAGGGAATTGATGAATTAGCAAGGCTCTCCGATCCTGCGATTTTTGATGAAGTGGTGAATCTCACCAACGCGGCGATGAACGGAGATGTCCCGCTGAGTCAGGTTTTCAAAAAACGCATGGAGATCATTCGTCCGAGTCTCGAGATGGTTCGCATCGTCAGCCAATGCTACTTAGATCACATCGTCCCAGGTGCAGAAAAACTCATTCAACATGCCCGCCAACATGGCTGGACTCCGATTATTTTATCGGGTGGATTCGAACCCATCATTCGCCCGTTCGCAGCTCATCTAGGCATCGAACACGTCGAGGCTGTGCCGCTGTATTTCGATGCCTCAGGCAACTACGTGGGCTACGGCGAAGATTACCCAACCACGCGCAACTTAGGAAAAAACGAAATCATACAACAATGGAAACGCGCGACTCTTCCTAAAAAAGTGATTATGATTGGAGATGGCACATCGGATCTCGAAACCCAACCAGATGTCGACCTGATGATAGGCTTCGGTGGAGTGGTTTCACGCGACAAAGTGAAGCGAGGCGCTGGCAGATGGATCACTCAATTGGATGATTTATTATTATTTGAAGAATTATCATCTGAAGTTTGATATCTATTTTATATGATGTTCATACTTGCACATCAGATATATTAAACTAGGTTGCGCCCACAATGAGCACCAAAAAAGTAATTCGTGGTAAGCGTTATTGAAGTGGCCCCGCAAAACGGAGCCAGAAGTTTATTAAAACTTTGACTGGTCTGAGAGGGGCAAATTACCCCGAAATCAGACATATGAAACGAAAGAGAAGACACCTCACTGCCGAGTTCAAAGCCCGCGTCGCCACTGAAGCACTCAAGGGCGAAAAGAGCATTCAACAAATAGCCCAAGAGAACGACATAGCCCCCGCGCAGGTCAGCACGTGGAAGAAGGATCTCGAAGATCATGTAGCATCGATCTTCGAGCGCAAGAACGCGGTAGATCAAAGCACCGAGAAGCAAGAGCGGCGGACCTCGCACCTAGAGCGAAAAATCGGCCAGTTACTCATTGAGAAGGAGTTCCTCGAAAAAAAGTGCGAGCAGCTGGGAATCGATCTGAGCGAAAGGCCATGATCGAACTCAGCAACAAGAAGCTTTCGATCCGCAAACAAGCGAAGCTTCTAGGAATCAACCGCAACCGACTCGCCGCCCGTCCGACAAAAACCAGCGAAGAAGATCTCAAGATCATGGCTATTATGGACGAGCTCCACATGGAATGCCCGTTTTACGGACAGCGCAACTTCCGTGAAAATCTCAAAGACCACGGATATTGGCTCGGTCGCAAGCGCGTTCGACGACTGATGCAAATCATGGGTATAGAGTCTCTTGTGCCGAAGCCTTCCACGAGCATCCCGGCAAAGGGTCACAAGATATATCCCTACCTTTTGCGTAAACGAACCATCTCCAATGTCGATGAAGTCTGGTGTGCCGACATCACCTACATTCCCATGGAAAAAGGCCACGCTTATCTGGTGGCTATCATGGATTGGCACAGCCGTGCTGTCCTTGCCTGGGAGATCAGCAACACCATGGACAGCGCGTTTTGCGTGCGTACCTTGCGCGCCGCGCTGCGAACAACGGGGCGTAAACCGAAGATCTTCAATACGGATCAAGGCAGTCAGTTCACCGGAGCGGATTGGATCAATGAGCTACGACACAACGACATTGAAATCAGTATGGATGGACGTGGCCGCTGGATGGATAACGTCTTCATCGAGCGACTGTGGCGCAGCCTAAAGTATGAGAAGTTGCGACTCTGGAGCTATCAAACGATCCCCGAACTCCGTGCGCTAACAGCCGATTGGATAGAGTTTTACAATCATCGTCGAAAGCATCAAACGCACGGCTACGTCACGCCTTGGTCGATTTACAATCCGCCAGTCTGCCAGGCCGCATAACCGGGGCGACGACGTAGCGGGTGAGGCTCCATTACGAGTCTTCCGCTACGCTCCAGCCTCTCCATTCCACCTCACCCGCTAACAAACCAAAACAAAACAAACCAATAACCTCGTCCCTCGAAGACCTAGCAAAGACATTAATAAATCTGACAATTTACTGGCAACATTAAGGAGACCACTTCATATAGCACCGAAGAAAAAAGTAAAATTGTCGCATTCGTGACTGAGCACAACGCCAAGAACAAGCGCGGAGGACAACTCACAGCCGCAAAAAAATTCGGCATTTCCCAAATCACTATCGCCTCATGGCTCAAGAAATCTGGAGGTAAGACCACTGGCAAAACTGCTGTGAAAGCCACCAAGAAAACTGCTGCTAAGTCCGCTAGTAAAGTCGTTTCCAACACCGGCAGCATGCAGAAAAAATTAAACACCTTGCTCTCACTCGGTAAAGAGATCGAAAAACTTGAGCGCGATTTGAACACCAAGCGCGCCCAATTCAATACGATCAAAGCTTCGCTTTAATTTTACCTATCTTAATCAAAAGCCGCTCTTCCTCCTGGAGAGCGGCTTTTTTGTTTATTGATATTTCAATTCTCCACTTGCCCTTCTGAATTTTCAGTATATTATGAAAATCATGAACGCCAGCAGTGATAAACTAAAGGAATCCAAGGAAGAATTTATCGCACAATGGGGTGCATTAGGAACCCAATGGGGCATCAACCGCACGATGGCGCAGATCCATGCCTTGCTGATGATTTCCCCTCAGTCGATGTGCACCGATGAGGTGATGGAGGAGCTCGAAATCAGCCGAGGTAATGCGCATACCAACCTCAAAGAACTGGTCGCATGGGGATTGGTCAGAATGGTGGTTATCAAAGGAGATCGTCGCGATTTCTATGAGGCGGAGAAGGATGTGTGGCAGATTTTCCGCATCATCGCCCGTGAGCGTAAGCGCCGTGAAATCGAACCCGCTCTGGCACTACTGACCAAATGCGCGGAAGAAACCAAAAACCTCAAAGGAGATGACGCAAAAGCCTTTCATCAACAAGTCAGCGAGCTTCAAGAATTCGTCGGTCTCGCCTCTCACTTATCAGATCGGGTCGCAGCAATGAAACACAGCTTCGCCCTGCAGATCGCCACAAAATTACTAGGATAAACATATGAACACGACAGTTGTCATCATCGGCGCAAACGGATTTCTCGGACGTTATCTATGCCGTCATTTCTCAAGAAACGGGCGCGAGGTTGTCGCCATAGCCAGAAACCGCAAAGGCTGGAGCGGAGATGGAATGTTTCTCGAATGGGATGGAGAAACCCTTGGGCCATGGGCGCTTGCACTCGAAGGTGCTGAGCTTGTCATCAACCTTTCCGGACGCAGTGTGAACTGCCGCTACAACGCAAAAAATCGCGAGGAGATCACCACGAGTCGCGTGAAATCCACTCAAGTCGTCGGAAAAGCGATTGCTGCCTGCCGTGTTCCGCCGAAGTTGTGGATCAACTCAAGCACCGCGACATGGTATCGCCACGCCGAAGACAAGGCTCAAAACGAATGGCACGGCACCGTGGGCAAAGGATTTTCCTGCGATGTCGCATCCGCTTGGGAAGACGCATTCTTTTCAGCGAAAGTTCCGGCAGAAACTCGCAAGGTAGCGATGCGGATCGGCATGGTTTTAGCCAACGAGCCAGAAACGGTTTACGATGTGCTTACCGATCTAACGAAAAAAGCGCTCGGCGGAACCATGGGAAAAGGCACGCAACGCATCAGCTGGATCCACATGGAAGATCTACTGCGTGCTGTGGATTTTGTGATCCGCGATCCTTTCCTAGAAGGCTTGATCAATGTGACCGCTCCTAATTTTCCCACAAACCGCGAGTTGATGAAACATTTCCGCGACACCACAGGAATCCCCTTCGGACTTCCGGCAAGTGAATGGATGCTCAAAATCGGTGCGTTCTTCATGAAATCAGAAACTGAGTTGGTTCTCAAAAGCCGATGGGCAGATCCGTTGAGACTGCGCGAAGCAGGTTTCCGCTGGCGTTACCCGAAAGCAGCCGAGGCCATCGAGGATCTCGAAACGCGTCAGGGCCTGACAGGTTTTTTCAAAGACTGCGAGCGTCGCAGCACCGGCGCCCGCGCCTGGCTGCCGGCTGCGACTCGGTAACAAAACGTGGCGTCTCTCATCTAAAGGACCGCGTGACTCCAGTCGCGCTCCATTCCGCTATTTTCCAAAGCGCGAGTCCCGACTTTATCGGGAGAACTGGACTCGC
>CAMCYT010000058.1 GCA_945885485.1 Prosthecobacter debontii | reverse complement strand
ATCAAATCCCACGCGAGACCGGTGAGAAAACGCTTGTGGTGAAACCACGCATGGATCGCGCCGGTGCAGCGGAACTCGGTTGCGAGATCAGATTTCCATAGCGAGATGGTTTGAAAACGAGTTTGGAAATGACCGATTCGGCGCATGTTGGAGCTTTTCTAATTCGCTCTTCGCAAAATACAGAGCTTAAAAAAGTAGGATTTTTCTAAAACTACTCTGGGAGCCTGCTTGACGAGAGCCTCAACACACTCATACTTAGCGCAGTGACACTTTGACCAAAATTTACTTTAATCATCCTCTCCACCATGAAATCTCACCTATTCCTCACCCTACCGCTTATCAGCTGCTTCGCTTTTGTATCCTGCTTCCCAGTCCCCAAAGAAGGACCAAATAAAAAGCCCAAAGAGGAGGCGAACACAACTCTCACCAGCGATGAGCAACAAAAAATCGAAGAGCAACGCGAGAAAATGAGGCTGGAGGAATTAGCAAAAGAAGCCGAGCTCAAGAAACCCGAGCCACTCCCGACAAATCAAACGCAAAACACGATCACTGATCCTCCAGTAGTTAAAGGTAAGGTCGATTATCCATTTGGGACTCCCGTTCCAGGCAAAGAAGGTTTCGTCTTCAGTCCTTACAACAACAAACTGCTGGATGTTCGCGGCATCGCCAGCGGAACTTTAGTGCAAGACACCACCTACCCTCCCTCAGAGAAAAAATATTTCCGTGTGCCGTAACTCTTTGAGTTAATCGGCATGTGTTAAACGCATTCACAGCCGGGTCCATGCCCATGGATCCGGTTTTTTTATGAACCAGACATTTCAAAAAATCAGCATCTTGGGAGGCGGCCTGCTTGGCGGGTCGATCGCCCTTGCTTTGCAAGATTCAAAGAAAGTACGACTTTGGTTCCGCAGGCCAGAGTTGTTAGAAATCGCACGTCTTGCAGGATTTCTAGGAACGACATCTGACCTAACCGAAGCTGTTGCAGATTGTGATTTATTAATTCTCGCCGTCCCTGTTGGGGCGATGCCTGCCCTGCTTTCCGCTGCAGTTAAGGCGGGTCTTCCTTCTTCATGTTTGGTGACCGATGTCGGCTCGGTGAAACAAGCGCCGCATCAACAACTCGCGGATATTCTAACAACAAGCGGGAATGCATTTATCGGAAGCCATCCGATGGCAGGCTCGGAAAAAAACGGCCTGATGGCCGCAAAAGCCGACCTTTTCCAAAACGCTGCGTGCTTGCTCACCAATGATTCCAATGCTTCCGAACATTTAACCAAAGAGCTGGAAAATTTTTGGGTCAACCTGGGTTGCCGGACTCGTTGGTTTTCGGCGCAGGAGCACGATCGCATCGTTGCTCGGATCAGTCATTTGCCGCACATCACTGCGGCCGCCACGGCGTTAAGCGCGCTGGAATCTTGCTCGGAATACGGCGAGCTCTCCGGCGGCGGACTGAAAGACACGACGCGTGTCGCATCTGGAAATCCCGATATGTGGGCGGAAATTTTAACCGAAAACCGCGATGCCGTGACCGCCGGAGTGCGAGATAACATCGCCCAACTGCATGAAATTCTTGCCTCATTGGAGGCAGGCGACCTAGAAGCTACCCGTCAATGGCTAGTTGCCGCAAAGCATCTCCGCGATGACCTAAAATAGATTTTATTATCCAACATGTCCTCTTTACGCGTCAAATCCATTTCCTCACTACATGCCGAGTTCAGCGTTCCGGGTGATAAAAGCATTTCACACCGCGCAGCTATTTTCGGTGGTCTGTCGAATGGCGTTTGTGAGATTTCTAACTTTTTACCCAGCGAAGACTGCCTCAATACTCTGAAAGCCATGGGATCCCTTGGCGCGCATTTCGAAGTGTTAGAAGAACTCAAAGGTTACGGCCCGATCAAACTTCGTATCCATGGAAAATCCATGCAGCTTTCCGCACCTGAATCTCCGATTGATTGCGGAAACTCCGGAACCGGAATGCGATTGTTAGCAGGATTGCTGGCCGGTCAAAAATTCACCTCCGAGCTTTTCGGCGATGCCTCATTGTCATCACGTCCAATGGGACGGATCACCGTGCCGCTGGTAGAAATGGGCGCGAAGCTAGAGACTCTTGGAGAAAAACCCGGCTGCGCGCCTTTGATAATCCACGGAGCTGAAGTTCATCCCATCGATTACGACATGCCAATGGCATCTGCGCAGGTGAAGAGCGCGGTTCTTCTCGCCGGACTTTTTGCCGATGGCACCACTTCCGTCACACAGCCCTCCGTCACCCGCGATCACACCGAGCGCATGATGGCGGCGTTCAAGCTTACCTGCAAAACCGTCGGAAACAAAATTTCCGTGATCGGTGGCCGGATGCCTCAATCCTGCGACATCAAAGTCCCAGGCGACGTCTCATCCGCCGCTTTCTGGTTGGTCGCTGCCGCTGCGATGCCAGGCTCACGGTTACTTCTCAAAGACGTCGGCCTAAACCCAACACGGACCGCGATTCTGAAAGTTCTTTCGCGTATGGGCGCGCACCTAACAGAAATTCTCCACTCTTCCGATGGCGAACCTATTGGTAATATCGAAATCCATGGCGCCGCACTGAAAGGCACAACGTTGTTGCCCGAGGAAATTCCAAACCTGATCGATGAAATTCCAGTCATCGCAGTCGCCGCCGCACTTGCTTCGGGTGAAACACATATCCGAGGCGCACGTGAACTGCGCGTGAAAGAAACCGATCGCATCACCACCACGGTGGAAAACTTGCGTAAAATGGGAGTCGATGTCGAAGAGTTCGAAGACGGCATGGTCATCCGCGGCGGAAATCCCCTGCACGCTGCGGAAATCGAATCGCACGGCGACCACCGCATCGCGATGGCGTTCTGCATTGCCGGGCTTTTTGCCAAAGGCGAAACCGTCGTGCATGGCACGGATTGCATAAACACTTCCTACCCAGGTTTCTCCCAGCATCTCGATGCGATACGGCATGAGAAAACTAAGGCCGAAGATTTCACCCTTCCGATTGTTTCCAAATGAGCTTTCACGCAATCGCTATCGACGGCCCCGCCGCTTCGGGGAAAAGCACCATGGCCCGTGCCATTGCCAGCCGACTCGGTATCATCATGGTGAACTCTGGTGCGATGTATCGTGCAGTGACCTGGAAAATTCTCTCCGAAGGCATCGATCCCAAAAACATTCCGGCCGTAGTTTCAATGTTAGATGAGATTGAAATCACCTGTGGTGATGATGGTTTGCTCTCGACGATTTTGATCGATGGCGTCAATCCCGAATCGCATCTCCGTAATCCTGAGATCAACGAAAATGTCTCGGTGGTTTCCGCCATTCCCGAAGTGCGTGAGAAACTCGTTTCCATGCAGCGGGATTATCTCAAACGCACTCATGTCGTCATGGAAGGCCGCGATATTGGATCGGTGGTTTTTCCGGAGACACCTTTCAAAATTTATATCGATGCCGATCCCGAAGTCCGCAACCGCCGCCGCTCCGGTGATGGCGAGGAAGATTCCGTAGCCAAGCGCGATGCTGCGGATAGCTCACGCGCAACCGCCCCACTGAAAATCGCCGACGGCGCAACGGTGTTAGATACATCACAACTTTCGATCGAAGGCGCCATCGAAGCCGCGATCCAAATTCTTCACAAACAAGGTTTCCCCATGCCCCAGGCAGCGAACTTCGATGAGAGCGAAGAGCAGAATAAAATGATGCGTTGGATTTACTGGTTTGGCTGGCTGCTTTTTGGTGCCGCCTATCGCACACTTTTCGGCCTGCGTATCCTTGGGCGAGAAAACCTGATTCTATCCGGTCCGGTATTGGTCGCGTCCAATCATCAGAGTTTTCTCGATCCACCATTGATCGGAAATCTCTATCAGACCGAGATGGTTTTCTTTGCTCGCAAGACTCTGTTTGTAAGCATAGGCAAATGGCTTTTCCCTCAATGGAATGCCATCCCAATCGATCAGGAAAAGCCGGACATGAGTTCGATGAAAACCGTGATCCGCAAACTCAAAGAAGGCTGGCGCGTTTTAGTTTTCCCTGAAGGAGCGAGAACTTTAGACGGTGAAATCGGCCCCGCCGCTCCTGGCATCGGAATGATAGCAGCGAAGGCCGGAGTTCCGATCCAACCCGTCCGCATCTTCGGTGCCGACAAAGCCCTGCCGCGTGGTTCAGGAAAAATGAGCTTCGCGAGAATCACCGTGAAAGTCGGCAAACCCATCATTCTTTCCCCGGAAGAATTCAAAGCCTACTCGAACAAAGCCGGATACGAGAAACTGACCGAGCGGATCATGGTCGCAATCAAGGCACTCTGAAACCCTGTTCTCTATCCTCGAACTTCCGTTCTTCCTGATGTTCTTTTAGTCTAGAAACAGAAATCGAACCACAATGGGAGCGCAGCGGACATGGACCAACATGAAACATACTTCTTGAGTCAGATGAACGCAGATAATGAATGAGTTATGCCGATCAATTCTCTCATCCACCAGATGAATTATAAATTCATCATAAGTCTCTGAAAATTAACGTTTATCTGTGTCCATTTGACTACGCTACACTCCGTCCATGTCCGCTTCGCTCCCATTGTGGTTCATTTTCCTATATAGGCTTAGACCGTATGCGGAACAAGTTTGCAGAGGGCAGCTCGATGTAACGATGGAAAACGAATGAGGTAGCCACGCTGACTAGGAAGGCAGTAACTAACCCTGCGATCGCTTGTGAAGGAGATGTCCATCTGAACCGCTCCCATAAGCCGGCAACTATTAGTAAAACTGGAAAATGAACCAAAAATAAGCAGTAGGATACCTGCCCCATAGAGGAGATCAGACGACTCTTCGGCCAACGAGTAGCGAGTCCTGATTTATCGGCGACAAATAGCAATAACCCCACCAAGACCGTATTTACCAGCCGCCAACGCCAGTCAAAGGCGATAGCGATCATAAGCACAAACACATATAACCAAAATTCCACAACTGAGCGTTTACTCTGCACGGCGCGATGGATCACGACGCCCATGAAAAAATAGGGAAAGAAATAAATTGCCCATGAATCCCATTTTGAATCCATGTTAAAGTAGAACAATGATAAAAGCGATATCCCCCATCCTACAATTATCGTAGGATCCATGCTAATTTCTCCTGAGGTAGTTCCACGCCATCGCGCGAATGTATCGCGCAGACAAAGCATGATCGCATAGATCAATCCTATCTGAAAATTGATACAAACGAACCACAAGCCCGCCGAGAAATGTTCGTAGCCCAGCAGCTCTTGCAAAAAGAAAAGATGCGCTACAAATTGCGGAAAAGTTGGCGGAGCGCCAACAACATCTGCATTAAGCCATCCGCGACTGAACGCGCACGCCGCAATGGCTAAGAAAATCGCCGCTGAATAGGGAATACCCAGCCGACAATATCTTTGAATTACAAAGACTCCCAAACCACTTAGCCCCCAATGTCGAGTCGACATCGAGCGCGCCATAACGTAACCACCCACCACGAAGAACACCTGGGTCATCCGTGCGTAATCACGAAACCAATCCATCACCTCCCCAAGTATGGGTCTCGCATTTTCGCACAGAGGAGGATACAAAGCAAAGTGGTGCAGAAGAATAAGCACCGAGGCAAAAGCCCTTAGCGCATCTAGAAACAGCATACGCTGACCAGATGGGTTATCTCCCGGCGCAACCGGATCATTGATGTGTGGAACCACTCCGATTAGTGATGCAGCGACTGAGCGGATTGGCAAGCGGTCAATCTAGAAACGAATGAATGAATCAATGATGCGAGACTCATCAGAGCACAGATAACATTTGATCAACATGGTTTGCTCTTTATGATTCGTCTCGTAAAAACCCCTACTTACTTAAGAAAATCACCGCCTAACATGAAACGTATCGCATGCATTGCCCTCGTTTGTCTTCATTCACTTTGCCTAGCAGAAGATAAAATTTCTCAAGGGTACAAATTGATCTGGGCGGATGAATTTGAAAAGGCTGGCAGACCCAACCCTGCCAACTGGGTGTTCGAGCAAGGTTACCAGCGCAACAAAGAGCTCCAGTGGTATCAGGAGCAAAATGCATTCTGCGAAAACGGAAGGATCATCATCGAAGGCCGTAAGAAGCGCATCAAAAATCCAAACTACGTCAGCGGCAGTAAGGATTGGAAAACTAACCGAGAATACATCGAATACACCTCCGCCTGCATGACCACCAAGGATCTACATAGCTGGAAATACGGACGCTTTGAAATCAAAGCGAAGATCACATCCGGTGCTGGACTATGGCCTGCGATCTGGACTCTTGGGATCGAAGGCCAATGGCCTAACAATGGTGAGGTGGACATCCTCGAATGCTACCATGGAAAGATCCTAGCGAATGCCTGCTGGGGCACCGAAAAACCTTACAGTCCGAAATGGAAAGGCAGTAATAAGCCGATCACCTCGTTCAACGACCCCAAATGGGAAGAGAAGTTTCACGTTTGGCGCATGGATTGGGATGAGAAGGAAATGAAACTTTATGTCGACGATATTTTACTTAACACAGTCGACCTAACTAAAACGCTCAACGCCAAGGGCACTCCAAAAAATCCCTTCCAACAGCCGCATTACCTTCTAATCAATCTCGCCATCGGCGGCCAAGCTGCGGGCGAACCTAAAGGCACCCCTTTCCCAACTCGCTACGAAATCGACTACGTACGGATCTATCAGAAAGCAAAATAGTAGCGATTTACAAAAATACCTTCCCAAGAATTGGTGGCCCTTAAGGCTAAATGAACTTCGAGTCTTGGTATTCGACTTGTATATTAAATGCCGATGAGGGCATCGGCGCTCCTAAGTTCCTACCTGTGAAGCGCGAGAATCAATACACTGGAGCCTCGGAGGAGTCGTAATTAGGCTCGGTGCCGCTAGAACCAGCAGGTTCTGCGACACCCACTCCCTCATCGCGTGCGATGTAGCCTGCAGCCACTCCTGCTGCGCCGACTGCTAGAGGCACGCAGGAACTCATCGCTGTCACGATGGTGAAACCTACCAAGAAGAATTTAAGAGCTGAGTTTCTCATAAACGCAAAACGAGGAGACGGGTGGGTTTGAGTTTTATTCTGTTTTGTGAACCAGATTGCTGACGCGATAGCCTTCATCGTGGGCAATATAACCTGCAGCAGCGCCTGCGGCAAGCGGAAGACACGATGATGCGCCAAGAATAGTTAAAGCACAAAGGCCCATAAGGACAGCTCTGTTGAATTTAGGATATCTTTTCATAAGTAGAACAGGCTATCCGGATGTGTGGCCTAACGACAATGGGGATTTACCCTCCCATAGCTGCGGTGACGGCTTCGGTTAATTCCTTGCTGTCGGGCTTCGTGCCGGATTCGAAGCGAGCCAGCGGCTTGCCATCTTTACCAATGAGAATTTTCCCGAAATTCCATTTCACATCTCCAGGAAATGCGCCGTCTTTACCCGTTAGGGCTGTGTAAAGCGGATGCTGCTTATCCCCTTTCACGTCAATTTTATCCATAATAGGAAAAGTTACGTTATAGGTCGTGGAGCAAAATTTCTCAATTTCTTCGATGGTCCCTGGCTCCTGACCGCCAAAATTATTACAAGGAAACGCAAGGATGACTAAGCCCTTGTCTTTATTGTCTTCGTAAAGTTTTTGAAGTCCGGTGTATTGTTTGGTGAAGCCGCATTTAGAGGCGACGTTGACTAACAACACGACTTTCCCTGAGTAGGCAGCGAGGTTGGTTTCCTTGCCATCTGCCGATTTGAACGGGATTTTAGAGATGTCCGTTGCGAAAGCGGAGGCGGTTAATACGATACTGGGAAATAAAATTCGATGAAGCATGGCGTTAGGTTACTTCGCTTTATTTTTTTCACAAGTGTCGGAATCAATCTTTGGCAATGCCATTGAATTTCTCGTCAATGTAACTCAATACGAGCGCCTCAATGGATTCGTCTTTCAAGCGCTCAACAACTTCCACGGAAAAACCCCGTGCGATGAGTTGGCGGGCACGCGTTGGATCGATTCCGCGTGCTTGGAGGTAGAAAATTTCCTCATCGGAAATTTGAGCTGAGGTGGAGCCGTGAGAGCATTTGACTTGGTCCGCATTGATTTCGAGGCCGGGCATGGAGTTTGCTTCGCAGTCATCGGTCATCAAAAGGTTGCGGCAAGTTTGATAGGCATCGGTGTGATGTGCTTTTTCATCTACGGAAATCAACCCGGAAAACACCGTTTTGGAATGTCCGTAGAGGGTGTTTTTGTAGAGCAAATCCGAGTATGCGCCTTCTGAAACATGGTGCTGATAGGTGCGTTGATCGTATTCCTGTTCGCGATCCGGAATCGACACGCTGAGCATATCGGAATGCGCGCCTGGGCCTTCGAGACGGGAGAGCGATTCGTTGCGCGCCCATGCGGCGCCGGTGTTTAGCACAAAACCTTTAGCCCTTGCGTCGCGAGCTGTAGAAGTTTCGTTGATTGAAATGATACGGCTGACTTCGTTGAGATCTTGGATTGCGATGTAGTCGAGACTGGAGTTTTGACCTGCAGAGAGATCATTGAAAGCAATCACCAGACCTGAGGTTTCCGTATCCACGGAATGGAAAATATCCACGACGCGTACTTGAGATGATTTTCCTGTCACCACCAGCGTGTGAGGGAAGATGGTTACTCCTCCAGAAATCCAGTGATGCACCTCGATCGCGCCTTCGACGATTTGGTTTTCAGGCACTTGCACAAACAAGCCGCTTTTAACATAGGCTTCATGCAGCGCGGCGTATTTCGCGGAGCCGAGGCGGGTCTCTTGCTTCATGAAATGTTGCTCAACGAGATCGGAATGTTTTTCAAACGCCTCGGCGAGAGGAAGGCATATGATGGAAGTAGCTAATGAACTTTCGGAGTGGATGAGTTCGTCATTGAGGAAAACGAATTTCGCAGTGGGGGTCGCGAGTCCAACCGAACGCGAGATCAGGTCTGCGGCGTCGGCAGGCGATGCTTTGCCGGAGAGGTTTTCGAAATTGAGCTGTTTGATGTTGGAGAAGCGCCATTGTTCATCACCACGTTTTGGAGTGGGAGTGGATTCGTAGCGTTGTTGAGCGGCTTGCTGGCGGGCTCGGAGCCACGCTGGAAGGACAGATGTCATAGAAGTAAAAAATGTTATGTGATTAACCTACAGAGCCTTCCATTTCAAGATCGATGAGGCGTTTCAATTCGACCGAGTATTCCATCGGGAACTCGCGGACGAGATCATTGATGAAACCGTTGACGGCGAGCGACATCGCCTGGCCTTGGTTGAGTCCGCGCTGTTGCATGTAGAACAACATTTCCTCGGAAACTTGTGAAACCGAAGCTTCGTGTTGGGTCGCGTGGCGGTTGCCTTTCACGGTGATCGCCGGATAGGTGTCGGTGCGGGAATTGCTGTTAATCAACAGTGCATCGCACTCCGTATTATTTTTGCAGCCTTTGAGATGTTTTGGGATGTGGACTTGGCCGCGATAGGTCGAGCGACCTTTGCCGACCGAGATCGATTTTGAAACGACGTTCGAGGTGGTGTTGTTCGCAGCGTGAATCATTTTCGCGCCGGTGTCTTGATGTTGGCCGGTATTGGCGAGCGCGATGGAAATGACTTCGCCGCGTGCGCGTTCGCCTTTCATAATCACACCTGGGTATTTCATCGTGAGGCGCGAGCCGATGTTGCAATCGATCCAGCGAACTTCCGCGTCTTCCATCGCAAGGCCGCGCTTGGTGACGAGGTTAAAAACATTCGACGACCAGTTCTGAACCGTGATGTATTGGATTTTCGCTCCTTTAAGTGCGACCAATTCAACCACTGCGGAATGGAGAGTCGCGGTCTCGAATTTCGGAGCCGTGCAGCCTTCCATATACATCACTTCTGAACCTTCGTCGGCGATGATGAGGGTTCTTTCAAATTGGCCGAACGATTCTGAGTTGATGCGGAAATAGGCTTGGAGCGGTTGTTTGAGCTTCACGCCTTTCGGGATGTAGATGAATGAGCCGCCAGAAAACACCGCGCTGTTGAGAGCGGAAAATTTGTTGTCGCCCGTCGGGATGACTTTTCCAAACCAAGGACGGAATATCTCCTCGTGTTCTTTCAGGCCTTCTGCGGATGTGACGAAAATCACACCTTGTTTGGTGAGCTCCTCTTTCATGTTAGAGTAAGCTGCCTCGGAATCGTATTGGGCTTCCACGCCAGCGAGGAAGGCGCGCTCTTGCTGAGGAATTCCCAAGCGCTCAAACGTCTCTAAAATTTCCGGAGGCACTTCGTCCCATGTCCGTTTCGGTTTTTCACCATCCGAAAGGTAGTAACGGATTTTATCAAAATGAATGTTGTTCAAATCCTCGGTCGCCCAATTGGTCGGCATCGGTTTGCTTTCAAACACTGCAAGAGCCTTGTGACGGAATTCGCGAACCCAATCGGGATCTTGTTTCACATCACAAATGTAGTCGACCGTCTTGGAGGAAAGCCCCCAACCGGCATCGAATTTGTTGCGCTCGGGAAAAGTGAAGTCGCCCTTGGTACGGTCAATATTGATCGCATCGTGCGTCTCCTCATCGAGGATTGCGGTGGCTGTTTCTTGGTATGACATGGGAAAATGTTAAAAAGGTTTACTAAAACTCAGGAATTCACGCGAGGGCAGGCTCTTTCAGGAAATCGTAGCCGTGTTCTTCCAGCTCCAATGCAAGTTCTGGTCCGCCGGATTTCACGATGCGACCTTCTGCCATGACGTGGACTTGGTCGGGTTTGATATAATCTAACAGACGTTGATAGTGAGTGATGAGCAACATACCGCGATCCGCTGAGCGCATTGCGTTGACACCTTTCGCGACGATTTTCAACGCATCGATATCGAGCCCGGAATCGGTTTCATCGAGGATGCAATATTTAGGTGAGAGCATCATCATCTGGAGGATTTCATTGCGCTTTTTTTCTCCACCGGAGAAGCCTTCGTTCACGGCACGTCCAGTGAATTTACGATCCATCTCAAGCAGATCCATTTTTTCGTAGAGCGATTTGTAATAGGCGACGGCATCGATTTCCTCGCCTTTTGGCAAACGAGCTTGAAGAGCCGCGCGGATGAAATTCGCGTTGGAGACGCCTGGGACTTCGTTGGGATATTGGAACGCTAGGAAAATACCGGCGCGTGAACGCTCATCGATGGACATTTCAGAGATATCCACGCCATCGAGCAGGATTTCTCCAGCGGTTGGGACGTAGGATTCGTGACCTGCGATGACTTTGGAAAGCGTGGATTTCCCAGATCCGTTTGGTCCCATGATAGCATGGATTTCACCGGTAGGAATTTCAAGGCTGACGCCTTTGAGGATCTCAGTGCCGTTTTCGAGGGTTGCGTGGAGGTTATTTATTTGAAGGGACCTAGCGGAAATATCTAGAGTTGTGCTTTTCACCGCAGAGGCGCGGAGGTCGCAAAGGGTCGCAAAGCTGGGCTTACGGTATTTGAAGTTTAGAGTTTAAAATTTAAGGTTTTAGGCGAGTTGGCCGCGGAGGGTGATTTCGATGTCTTTGATCACCGTGTTTGGCGGAAGGTCGAGGATGTCGGTGAGGTTGATCCCGGGCTTGAATTTGATGTCGTGAATCGTGCCGGTGGTTTCGTCGTGAAAATGGCCGTGCTCATCGAGATTCGGGCAATAGCGGGATGGCTCGCGGTCGAAGTTCACCTGGCGGATGATTTTATGCTGCACCAGTGCCTCAAGGCAGTTGTAAACCGTTGCCAGAGACACGTGTGGTAGCGCTTCTTTGATGCTGATGAAAACTTCGTTCGCCGTCGGGTGGGTGCGCTCTCCCATCAAGAATCGATACACTTCTTGGCGCTGCCGCGTCATGCGGAGGCCATTGATCTCCTCCGGGATTTCCGTTTGTCGATGTTGTAAGCCGTTAGTTGTCATTTCGACGTCAATTTAGAATCATTCTTATTACTATCAAGAACTATTCTAATTATATTTTCAATTTCCTAAAAAACCCGTAAATACATGCCTATTTTGGAATCAAATCAGCTAGATTAAGAAAGTTTTTTAAAAACACTTAAAAAATCCTTGCAAGATAGGCCGATTCATGGTGGATTCCGCGCCCGCTCCAATAGCGGACAACCAACTTTTCCCTAAACGGCCATGGCCTACGCAGTAATCAAAACAGGCGGTAAACAATCCCGCGTCAAACAAGGTGACAAACTCGACGTCGAGAAACTCGAAGCGGCTGTCGATTCAGAAATCACATTCAACGAAGTCCTTCTTCGTGGCGAAGGTGACAGTGTGACCATCGGCACCCCATTCATCGTAGGCGGCAGCGTCACAGCAAAGGTGATCGATCAGTTCCGTGGTCCTAAGGGTGTCGCTTTCAAATTCAAGCGCCGCAAAGGTTTCCACAAAACGATTGGTTTCCGCCGTCACATGACCAAGTTGGAGATTACCTCCATTGGCTAATTCCACAATTTCAACCAACCTACTCTCATGGCCCATAAAAAAGGACAAGGATCCGTCAAGAACGGACGTGACTCACGCAGCAAGCGCCTCGGCGTGAAAAAATTCGGCGGACAAGCCGTCATCGCTGGAAATATCATCATTCGCCAGCGCGGAACCAAAGTGCATCCAGGTGTGGGTGTTGGCTGCGGTAAAGATCATACCCTCTTCGCTTTGACCGATGGTCAAGTGAAGTTCGACCGCGAAGGCGGCCGCGTCAACGTGATCGCTGCAAAC
>CAMCYT010000057.1 GCA_945885485.1 Prosthecobacter debontii | reverse complement strand
GATTTAGATGGGCTATTATGATTTTGGACCAGAGGAATTCATTTTACAGCTATAAGCCAGCGATTTTTGAGAATGTGTGAGTAATCTGCTTACTGAAAGTGATGAAGGGGCTTGCCATTGGGAGCTCTGCACACTCTCTTAGCAAGAATGACTCGTTCAGGAAATGTCGCACCCGCTGACTCCGCAAATCCTGCGGAGGATGGGAAGCGTGGCGGCTATTTGAGCCGGCTAAAAAGCGCATGGTTTATTTTAAAGCGGCTGCGACGGGTGCGAGACAACGCAATCGCGGCTTGGCCAAATTTCTGCTATAAGCGTGAGTTGATAGCGTTCCGGGTGTTACGTACATCTCTTTTCATCATCAATCATCCGCCATCGATTCAGAGGGTGATGGCGACCAACGGCAAAAACTATGTGAAAAGCCCGATGAACACCCAAGCGCTCAAACCTTTGTTGGGAGATGGATTGTTTCTTAGTGAGGGTGAGTTATGGACAAGGCAGCGCCGTTTGATGGCACCATCAACGCATTCGAATCGTTTAGCCGCCTATGCTCAAACGGTCATCGAGGAGGGGCGGACCGCGATTGAGGCATGGCACCGCTTGCCGCCAAACACGGATCTGGATACGACCGAGACATTCACTCTCCTGACGGCGGAAATCATCAGTCGCATCATGTTCGGCTTCCGGTTGGGCGATGAACGTGTGCGCCAGTTGTTCGAAGCTTTCAAAGATTATCAGGCGTCCCACGGTCGTGCGCACGTTCTGGAAATTTTCGGAGTCCCTACCTCGTTTCCGCGCTGGAGCATGCGGCGTGGAAAAAAGGCCATCCGGCGCTTTGACGAAGTTCTGCTGGAAATTCTGGAGTATGGGAAAAGGAGTTGTGGAGAAGTCCCTGAAAATCTGCTGGATATATTGCTCAACTACAGAGACGATCAAGGTCGGCCGATGGCGCCGAATCTAGTGCGTGACGAAATGGCTTCAATTTTTCTGGCCGGTCATGAAACCACCGCGATCACCCTTTCGTGGGCGTTCTATCTTTTGGAACGAAATCCAGAATGTGAAAAGCGCCTGCATGAAGAGCTGGAAGAAGTTATCAAGGGAGCAACTCCAACATTTGAAGATTTACCAAAACTCGTTTACGCACGAGCAGTCATCGATGAAACGCTGCGTTTATATCCACCTGTGCATGTGTTTTCGCGCCAAGCGATTGCGGAGGATGAAATCATGGGGAAAAAAGTGCCTGCACAATCTATGATGGTGATTTCTTCTTGGCTGTTACACAGACACGAGTTGTTGTGGGACAAACCCAACGCATTTCGTCCGGATCGATTCATGCCGGATGCGGTGAAAAAAATTCATCCCTTTGCATACATTCCGTTTGGCGCTGGAGCACGGGTTTGTCTGGGCAAGCATTTGGGTATCATGGAAGCCGTGTTGCTTTTGGCGATGACCGCGCAGAAGTTCAAGCTTCGCTTAAGAACTGGGCATCCGGTTGAACCGCTTGGCCGCATGACTTTGCGGGCATTGAACGGAATTCCAATGCGCTTTGAGCCTCGCTAGTCTGAAAGTCATAAGTGAAATGGGCAGCCACTGGTTGGAGACAACTCTTCGGCCAAGGGCATGAAGCTATCGTCAGCGGGAGTTGTAAGGTCGCGTTTCCGAATGTGAAGTTTGATTCCCTCCAGCGATCGAATCGTCAGCCGCGCGGTGGGCATTGGGTCTGGTCCTGGTCCTGGTTCAAAACGGAAACTTCTTACTAAAGAAGCGAGGATCAACATCGCTTCCTGCATAGCAAATGCAGCGCCGATACAAATGCGCGGGCCTTGGCCGAATGGTATAAACGAGCATGACGGCATCTCCCCGCTTTTATCAAAGCGATCTGGGTCGAACTCGTCCGGTCTATCCCAAAGCTCGCGATGACGGTGTGTGAGCCAAGGAGAAATGGCGACCGGTGAACCTTCCGGCAACATGTGTTCTCCGAGCTTGTTTTCGCCGACGGATTTACGAAATGTTAGAAATCCGACCGGAGGATAAAGCCGCATGGTTTCACGAAAAACATTCCGAATGAGTTTGTGTTGGTGAATATTTTTGAAATTCGGCTCGTCATCCTTGAGGATATGCCGCGCCTCTTGATGAAGGCGTTCTTGGATGTCAGGGCACTTTGCGATGAGGAAAAGCGTCCATGAAAGCGCACTGGCGGAAGTTTCGTGGCCGGCGAGAAATAACATCGCTACTTGATCGACAAGTTCTTCAAAAGTGAAAGCCGAACCGTTATCAGGGTCTCGAATTTCTAACAGAGATTGTAGAATGTCTTGGTGGCTGGCGGCTTCTCCGCGCTGGTGGGCGTCGTAGCGTTTGCGAATGGTTTTAGTTAACAGTTCACGGATTTCACGGCCTTTGCGTTTCCAGATGATGTATGTTCTTGGCGCGAGCCACAGCGGAACTTTGATGAATCCAAGTTGAATCATCAGTGATGCCTTTTCTTGAAATTCGCTGAATGCCTCAAAGATCATCACAGCCGTTTCACTTTCTAGCGACTCGGAAAGAATCGTCCGTAGGATGATGTCTGCGGTGACGTGTGTCATCTCGATCTCAATATCGACTTCGCCACCATCTGGAATTTTATCCATGCGGCTGAGCAGCGAATTCGAGCCGCCTTGCATGAGCGGGAAAACGTCTTTGAGTTTTGCTTGTCCAAATGCCGGATCGAGCATGCGGCGTTGGCGCTCCCAGACTTTACCATTGGTGGTGAAAATGCTGGAGCCCAGGAGAGGCTTGAGCGCACGATCGATCATCTCGTGCTTCGGGTAAGATGCGCTGTTGGTGACAAGCACGTCTTTGACTAGATCTGGAATTTTCACGAAGAACAGGTTGAGCCCCGGAATACGGACGCGTGACATGTCGCCACGGTAACTGCCTTCGTAAAGGGTATCCAACCATGAGCGACGCCCACGCTGAAAGAGATTCCATAGCGAGCGCTTGGAAGATTTCTCCAACGGTTTTGGGAAAGGAGGGATGTAAGGCATCGGTGTTACGGCAGATGATAGATCACGAGAAAATGGACTAGCGAACCGAGCATGACAAAGATATGCCAGGTTTCGTGGAATTTCAGGTAGCGGTTCTTTTTGGGGAATTTCTTGATGTAGCAAAAAGCTCCGATCGAATAAAAACAGCTTCCGAGAGAAAACCAAAGGATAATTCTCCAATGCTCTTCCCATAGTAAAGGCACCGTTAGCGCCGGCAAGCTGGCCAGAATGATGTAGGAAACGGAGATAACCCGACGGTTTTTTTCACGAGACAAGCGTATTCCCGATATTAGAAGAATGAGGAAGCTAGCCGATAGAATTTGGTTCCAGTGGTTTGGGAACATGGCCACCGAAAGGGGCACATAGGTTCCGATCATCAGGGCGAGAATGCATGCGTGATCGATGTTGCGGAGGATGCGCAGACGTTCTTGGGTGGTGATGGCAAGGTGATAAAGAGCGCTTGATCCATAGGCACAGATGAGAGTGATCAAATAGAAAATTTTGGCATAGAAGATCGCACCTTGTTGCAAGGAGTGCTGGATGAGAAAAACCGCACCAACCAAAGCAAGGAGAGTCGCGATGAAATGACTCCATCCGTTAAAGGGTTCTCGCCCGCGTAGGAATTTGAAGTTCATGGTTAGCGGTTGCGCGCTTGGTTTTCACGGTTCGCGAAGCGCTTGGCGAGCGGCATGTCTTCTAAAACAATCGCTGCGAATTCAAACTCAGCGGCCATGTCTGGCGTCATGTAATACTGAAAGTGATATTCAAAATGATCACGTTTCAATTCTTTGTAACGTTCCTTGGTGTATCCTTCCATGAAACGCGGAGAAAGAAATTTCGGCGAATCTGGATTGGGGTAATTCGGCGGAGGGTTAAGCGCTGCGCGGACGGGATCCTGGAGAGCGATGCAGGCCCCGTCTGAGGGCATGGTGAAATCGACCCAATCAAGCCGTGGATGTTCCGCAACACTGCGCAAGGATTGGTTAAACTTCCCGTCATTTTTTTCCAAATACGTTACCAGCTGCATGCACTGGCCTATCGCCATGTAACTCACACGTCCAGTATAGGAGCTGTGATACAGGAGCTCTTTTAACACAGGAATAGCCTTGATGGCGCCTACGCTGTGACCGACGAATAACAACTCATCTGGAGGGTCATCATTCATTTCTGCTGCTAGATCCGAGGCGAGAATGGGTACGCGCTTTTCCCAGTCTGCGATGCCTTCGGTAGCGATTTTTTTAGTGAAACAAAAGATACGTAAGATCCAGCTGCCATTCAAACGGGGCGAGATGTTGTGAGCGAGCAGCATCGCTAAAAGAATAGCGGCCGTGACGCATGCAGAGACTCCGAGAGCAGGAAGTTGATAGAACTTCGCGAGATACCATGCCGCTGTGCCCGCTGCGGACATGAGGGAGAGATAGAGAAGCAGGAACGTGACGAGCGGATAATAGAATCCGATTTGCGAATAAGAGGTGCTGGAGCAACCCATGATGAAGCGAAGGGAACTGAGGTAGGTGGCGTAAGTGCGGCAGGAATCGAGAAACAGCTCGAACCGTCCACGGTGCCAATGTTTCCGTATGATATCATCCCACTCGCAGTATAGAAACGAAACGCGGGATTTTTCCGCTGTGATATTCCAGCGATGCCAGTGTTTTTTCCAGCGCTTGCGCGGAGTGGTTTCCACTCTGGAGTTCTTGCGCTCCGCGTATTTTTCAAACTGCGTGGTAAGCATTTTGCGATAGTGCGATGCGCCGCGTGGATCGAAGCCTGGAAGCAATACGACCGTGCGCTTGTAGATGAGCGGGGTATCTGAAATTGGCTCCATCATACAAGGGCTATAGGCGGTTGTCATTGTCTAGCAAGGCTCTTCATCGTCAATCATTTTCCCGGTGAAGGCACGACCTCTGCCCGATGCCTAGGTAGGAGGCGGTAGCGAATGCCTGCCCAAGTTACGTGAGGTCCGCATGCAGACGCGACCACTACGATGAAGTGAATCAAGTTTACGATGGGATCCATCCACCAACTCCTGCGAACCACGGACTCAAGGGTTTTCGCATCTCCATTTGGAAAACGCTCGCGTATGTAGGCTAAGCGGATGCGAGTACGGAGGATGTTGGAAGTGAGGCCAAGGCCTATGAAAGCAATCATCCACAAATTTCCTGATACGAGGAGGGCAAGGCAAGACCCAAAACTGAGCAGATAAATGAATGGCGTCAGCAAGCCCATGTACCAGAGAACTCGCTGTTCTGAAATGTGCATGTATTGCCGTCTAGCAAAGGAGAAAAAGGAACGCCAATTGAAATCGATGGGTGAAATTGCGGCAACAGACCTCACATAACGCATGCGTTTGCCGGACTCACGCGCAAGCCGAGTGATGCGAACGTCATCATTGAAACTGTGTTCAAAATTTTTGGGGATATCCAGTGAATCGAACGCTTCCCGTGTCATCAGCATGGATCCGCCCCACAAGCATATTCGCCAGCTGGGTCCCATCCACGGCTCGATCGAAGTGCCGATGATGGAGGCGATACGGTTCGGCAGGTTTAGATTTGTAGGAACAAACCAGCGGTAAGCCGTGGTGAAATCGCATTGTCCGCGTTGTAGTGGCTCCACCAAAAGCGAGAGCCAGTTCGAACTAGCGCAAAAATCACAATCAGCAAACGCGATGATACGGTCTTCCGGCTCAAGCACGCGAAACGCAGCTAGGTGATTGTGGATCTTTTGCACGCTATGCTCGGCCTTTCCCGCAACCAGCAGTTGAACGGGGCGAAGCGTCGGGCTTTTCAGCCGCTCTATCAGAAACACATGCGCTGGATCTGCGGCGGATTCGGCGACAAAAATCACGTGAAAATTCTTATAATCCTGCGCGAGGATGAATTCGACGAAATCTCCAAACTGAGAGGAAACCCCTTTGGCGGGGATAATCAGTGCAACGCGTGGCGGCTCATTCAGGGATTGGTCTCGCTGCACTTGCTTTGCACAATTTGCGTAAAGCATCCGCGCGCGCTTGGTTTTCCATAACGCAAAGAACGACTGCACCAACCAGAAGGCAGCAAGCACCTGAAGCAGCCACAAAAAGGGAGTGATTTGGTTAAGGCTTGCCGAGAAAATGAGCATGGCTGTAGCGTGAGATTTGAAATTGTCCCATGCAAGCTATACATTATTCATCGGCTGGGCTTTTGAATCTTGACGGCATAAAGGCAACTCTTAGCCTTTCTCAGGTGGGAACTAACCATTTTGATGGTGTGCGAAGAAATCAAAAAATCAACATTTAGCGGGTAATTATTAGTATGCAAATTTCATCTCCGCGTGGAGCTTCATCTTCTAAAAATTCCAAGGTTGATAACTCGGGAGAAGCATCCACAAGCCATGTATTTCCTGTTAAAAGCAAAAAAATCCTAATCGTGCAGGGAGATTGGGAGGCCGGCATGTCGTTTTTGGCTCAGGATTTAACGGAAGCGGGACACGAGGTGCATAAAGTGGTCTTATGTTTTCCTGACTTTATCTATAAAATCCGTGGGATTCAAACTCACGTATTTCGCAAGCCATTGGCAGATTTCGAATTATGGTTGAGGGAGCTGGTAAGCAAAGAAAACTTTGATACGTTTTTTCTCTACAACCATTATCGTCCCTATAATCACATTGTTTGGAAATTGGCGGAAGAATTGAATCTGGGTTGTTTCGTCTTCGAGCAAGGCTTGATTCGCCCGAACTGCGTAACGGTTTTCAACCGCGAAAACTTGCCTTTGCCGACGTTGGCAAAGGCTTGGGATAAAATTCTCTCCGGAGAACTCTCACCCGATACTGTAGAAACGCCTCCAGAGCTCTCCAAAGTCAGCACTTCAGCCAAACTATTTAGGTTTGGTACAAACTTTGCATTAAGCCGATACACCTCGCTTTTTTTCCCTAACTTTGTTGATCAAAAAGAGTTGAAATTCTGGCACGAAGTCAAATCCGGGCTGGTCTTTCTTTGGCGCATGATGGAGCACAGTATGGACAAGGAGTATCATGATATTTTCGCTGGCGAGCTCTTGCAGAAATATTATGCGGTTCCTCTTCAGGTTCACAGCGATACGCAAATTCTCCGGTGCTCGGATTTCCAATCTATTGAGCAATTTATCATGAAAGTTGTCACTTCCTTTGAGCACCATGCGGCCCCTGATACCAAACTGGTTTTTAAAGTCCATCCGATGGATCGAGGTTACAAGGATTATAGGGATTTACTTCAAGGGCTTGATCAACGGCTCGGCGGTGGACGTATTCTGTATGTAGACCGAGTCAGCCTCCCCATCTTCTTGAAGCACTCAATCGGGTTAGTGAATGTCAATAGCTCGGTCGGCATTTCTGGACTGATCCATCATGTTCCTGTTATCGCACTTGGAACAGCTGTCTATAATCTTGAGGAGCTCACTTACCAAGGCGAGTTGGATTCATTTTGGACAGAAGCGAAACCACCGCGCCGACAAAGAGTCAAACAGTTCATCGATCTTCTTTTACAGACAAATCAAAGTCGTGGCGTTTTATGGCAACAGTGTTTCGATGTGCCGGGGCGTTGCAAAATCAAATGGGTGGAACCGTTTCAAAACGAGTTCTTTGGGCCGGCTACCAATCCGTAGTGAGGCCTTCGCGTTGAGCTAGTTCTAGCAGTTCGGAGCGCATTGGCCATTCGTCACAGCGCTCGCTGGTGTCATGGCGGTTGCTGGCGCCTTTTAGACTCATGCAGCCAGTGTTGTCGCCGATCCGGCGGATCGCTTCGACCTCTTCCGCGCCCAAGCGGACATCGGGCATTTTGCCGAATTCGCGAATTTTATCCTCGATGAGGCGAGCGTCCTCTCCGGCTTCCTGAATGAAGGTGGGAACGACGCACTCGACGGGAGTCTGGGAAAGATTCCAGATGGATGCGAATTCTAACAAGGTGAGGTTATATTTCTCGGCGACCGGGCGCATGCGCTCGACTTTTTCCATCCCGTGCTCCACCCAGCCTTGCGGGCGGTAGGTGCGATGATCGCCGGGTTTGAAAGTATGATTTCCACCGAGATCGCCATGGAAAACGCCACCGTAGTCGACCACGCGCGTGAGCACTTTGATGCCGTGTTTCTGGCAGGCGGGAAGCAGCAGATTGGACGGCCATGGCTCCAATGGATTGAGAATCAGCATGGTCCAATCGATAAGGTGTCCGAATTTTTCGAAGAAATCTAACAGGTCGAGAGTGAAGCCGTTAGCGGGGCCGGGAGCCATACCGAGTTGGCGGGTCAGGCCGTTTTCCTTAGCGCGTGACATGGCGTTCCAAACAGCTTCCGAGGTGTAGCCGTGAACGTCCGGATTGTGTAGCATCAGTAGATCGAAGTAGTCGGTGCCGCAGCGCTCGAGCGAGAGCTTGGTAGCGCGTTGGACGAATTCATCGTAACCTTCCGGACCACGGAGTTCGGGATCAGTAAAGCGAGGATAGCCCTGAGAGCCCTTGCGTTGACCGTCATAAAAATCATGCCCGATCATTCCAACCAGCGAATAGGTGGAGCGATCGATCCCAGCCAACGCCTTGCCAAGCAATTCGTCCGCTTTGCCGTTTCCATAAACATCCGAAGTGACGAAGGTGCGTATCCCTGAATCGTATGCTATCTTGATACAACCGAGAAAACGTTCTTCGGATAGAGTCTCGCCAAAGTGCATGAAGCGTCCGCCGCTCCAAGTTCCGTATGCTGTTTGTGTGAGTTGCATGATGATGTGTGGGTGATTTCCTGCCACAGCTTCGACTCGGAATGTGGGTTTTCGCAAGGAGGAATCAGCGTGGAGCAAATGAAGCGAAAAAAACGCAGAAGTTGCGGGCTTCTTCAGGTGTTCAAATAGATTTTAAACGGAGGCAACGGAGGAAGGCGGAGAGTGGGAACAGGATACCTAGATAGGGTATGGATTCTTACCAAAATGAAGAGAACCACAGATGGACGCAGATAAACCTATAAACAGAAATGGAACCACGGATGGACACAGATACACACTGATAATCTAGGAGTTATGAATTTTTTCAGTCTCACCTTTTAGGTGAATGAAGAATTCTTTCTAATCCTCTTAGCATCAGTGTTAATCAGTGGTTCATTTTCCTCTTTAGGATAAACACAGATAAGATACGGTTGCAGAACCAATTCATAAGATCTCGAAGTGCGCTGAAAACACCAGACCATGGCCCGAGATTTGGTAACTTATTACTCTATCCGTGTTAATCAGCGTTTATTTGACTACGTTTCCCTCCGTCTATGTCCGCTTCGCTACCATTGTGGTTCAGATTCTTCTATCTACTCATAATCACCGGGATCCGGCATCATCCGATTTGAGTTTTGAAACTTGAGATTTGATATTTAAAATCTACATCGATTTCAGCAATGCCAGCTGGTTACGCGCGCGAACAAGGTTGTGGCCGGGGTATTTGGTTTTGAAATAAGTGTCGCCCAGAAGATGATCGGTCAGGAAACGTGAGGCGAGTTCCAAGGTGATGACTTTTGGCGCAACAGGTAGCAGCTTTAGTTCCTCTGGCGTGAGGAAATCACCTGCGGTCGAGAGATAACCCTCGGTCAACGCTTTGCGGAGATTTTCATCGACGTAAACTTTACTCAAATCCTGCTCGTCCTCTGCGGCACTCGAGGCGGCGGAGCGGACCAGATCGCCAAAATCAAATAGCGCGAGGCCCGGCATCACGGTATCGAGATCGATGACGATTGGTGGGAGGTTTGGATTTGTGGGAAATAGGATGTTGGAAATTTTGGTATCATTGTGAGTGATGCGCTGAGGGAGCCCCGCATCAGTCAGTAAGGTCGTCAGATTTTTTTGTGAGATGATAAAATCAACTTCGGCCTGCGCTCCGGCTAGGCGCTCAACAGGATTTTTTTCCACGGCTGCCAGCAATTTCGCGTAGTAAGTGGGCGTGTGGTGGAACTTGGGAATCGTCTCGTGTAGAGTTGAGGGATCGAGATCTGCCAAGCGCGCTTGGAAATGACCGAACGCCGCAGCGGCGCGGTAAGCCAATTGGGGAGAGTTGATTTTTTCAAACGTCTCGGTGTTTTCGTGAAACGGATAGCAACGCCAAACGGTGTTGTCGGGAAGTTTCAGCCAGCTTCTGCCATCCAGAAGTGGAATCAAACACAACTGCTCGGTATGTGAATCCCGCGTACCAATGTGGCCGATGACATGGAAAATGTTTTCCATGACTTTTTC
The DNA here is from genome assembly GCA_945885485.1 of Prosthecobacter debontii. GTDB lineage: Bacteria > Verrucomicrobiota > Verrucomicrobiia > Verrucomicrobiales > Akkermansiaceae > Luteolibacter. The sequence goes on along the minus strand of CAMCYT010000057.1, from coordinate 2,629 downwards.
CGGCTCCGGGAAAACGGCGGAGTTGATGGATTGCAGGATGAACCGCGTTTCAGTTTTTCCGCTCCGGCAAGTGATCGCAAAAGTCGTGTTGATCAGACCGGTGGCGATCTCCTCATGATATACGACAGGACCCGGCAAAATGAAGCGGGAAGTGATGTCTTGAAGGGTCATTTTCAAAATGAATAACGGAAGGGATTGCGCGTTTAGTTTTGCAGCTCAGTGAAAACTAAAGTGCCGGTTTGAGTTTGTAAGGTGGACATGATGACAACCGTCACGGATGAGCCGATTTTTTCCGCCGCATGATTGACTACAACCATCGTGCCGTCTGGAAGGTAACCTACGGCTTGATGATCTTCTTTGCCAGGCCTAACGACAACGATGCGCAGTTTTTCGCCAACCGAGATCGAAGGTCTCAATGCGAGATCGAGTTCATTTAAATTCAAAACGGCCACGCCCTGAAGCTTGGCGATTTTAGCCAGGCTTTCATCTAACGTAAGTAATCTGGCGCTGAGAAACTTGGCGGTTTCAATGAGGCTTGAGTGTGATGGTTTTGTGTCAGATGTACTCCTCTCATCATGAATGGAAACCTGAATTTCCGGAGTTTTCTGCATACGCTCAAGGTGATCCAGTCCTCGCTGCGCGCGCTGGCGTTGGCCGTTCTCGCTTTCATTCGCCAAGGTTTGGATTTCCTCTAACACGTAGTTGGGAATGATCAAACGTCCGCCTATAAAACCGGATCCGATCAGCCCAAGAATCCGCGCGTCCATAATGGCTTCAGCATCTAACATGATCGGTTGGCCAGAACTGGCATCCTCGCGAAATCGCACATATGGAATAATGAAAGCAAAGTTATCTCGGTTTCCGCGCAGCGCCAGAACCACACCTAAAAATCCCAAGCTGGAAAACAAGGTTACATCAATGGCGAGGTGTAAAGAGTCGACCAAGTTTTGGCCGTTTTTACTGGTTTCAATGCGATCCCGCATAGCGAGTTCTAGCAGCGCAGAAATTTCCACACGCGTCAGCAACCATGCGCAGAACAAGCCGACACCGAGTCCGAAGGTTGCGGTCGAAAATCCGCGCAGGGTGAAGCCCTCCATCAGTTTATCGATCCCGATAAAGATGAGCCCTAATGCCGAGCCTGCGAGGAAACCATTTGTGATCGAAATATGAAAACCGGTGTCTTGAGTGCTTAGAGCGATAGCTGCGCCGGCTACTTGGCAAACAAGTATATAGACAAGACGGGCAATATTGACGGAGCGTTGGTTCATGCCAGTAAAGTCAATGGTTGCGAGAAGTCAGCCATCCATCAAGCTGAAACCTTGATTTTGGAGCATTTCGATAATCTAACCGACGGCCTATTGATGCTCATCAGCAGTCAGCTTGATATCAGTGAGTGCGGCGATGAAATCACCGAGAATTTCCGCAGGGACCATAATCGTATCGCGATTCCCACCGACGTCCTCGGTAATTTTCACAACCATCCCACGAGAGTTTTGTTTTAGATCGAGAAAAAAGGTTTTCCGATCCGCCAAAATTTTTTCCGTATGCAACAAATCACTTTCCACTAGTTTGGTTTGGTTGTTATTCACACCAACCATTTAGAAGCTCGTTTGATTGTCAAACCATTTCCTGACTCCAGCCATGCGCGATCTACTCCCAAATCACCGCCCTGCCTTGGTGCTCGCGCCTATGCAGGACGTGACGGATTTGCCCTTCATGCGCGTGCTCGCGCGCCGCAGCCTGCCGGATTGGTTCGTGACGGAATATTTCCGTGTGCATGTCCATTCTCGGCTGAATGCCTATATCCTGAGGTCCATTTCTGAAAATGCCACAGCTCGCCCCATTTTCGCACAGATGATAGGCTGCGATATCGAGGAACTCACCCGCACAGCGAGAGAACTCTCCAAATATCCTATCGCGGGTATCGATCTCAACCTCGGTTGCCCAGCGCCAGTGGTTTATCGGAAAAACGCCGGCGGGGGCCTATTGCGATTTCCCGATCAAATCGATGCCATCCTCGGCGCCTTGCGCGATGCGATTCCGGGCCGCTTCACCGTCAAAACCCGCCTCGGTTTTCACAGCCCTGATGAATTTCCCGCTATTTTGGAAATTTTTCGTAAACATGCGATCGATGGCTTGACGATCCATGGCCGCACGGTCGCGGATCGCTACCAGACCCCCGTTCGTCCCAGCTTGGTCAAATTGGCAGTCGACTCCCTTTCCTGCCCTGTGATCGCCAACGGCAACGTAGTAGATCGCACCACCGCCATCAATTATCTCCAACAAACTAATGCCACCGGACTCATGCTCGGCCGCGGCGCAATCCGTAATCCATGGTTGTTTTCCCAAATCATCTCCGCCTTTGAAAACACCACCCCGTTCCAGCCCGCCTACCGCGATTTACTCGCCTATATTCACGAACTTTCCGACGAGTTGGGCAAAGAAGCCCCATCTTTCGATCCCCTGGGCCACATCCAACGCATGAAAAAGACCCTGATCTACATCTGTGATGGCATTCATCCGGATTTCGAGCACGCGATCCGTCGTATGAAAACCCCCGACGATTTTCACCAAATCCTCCTTTCCCACCTCGATCACGATCTGCCGCTGCCCGAGCTTCCCTCTCGCG
>CAMCYT010000056.1 GCA_945885485.1 Prosthecobacter debontii | reverse complement strand
CGGCCGCTGCACGAGCTGTTGCGCCTACGACAAAAAGTTTGATTAACTCGCTTTGCTTTCGGGCTGGAAGACGGCTTTTTCTTTGATACATTGACTTGTCTAGTTATGCGGTTTTTTGTCGCTTAGCTAGTACAGCCCCTTATTTTTAATACACTTCCCTCATATGCTTGATGTCTGAAAAGTCAATGAATAGTTAAATATGCGTAATGAATCGGAAAATATGCTTTCCAAATCTTGCCAAGATGGGGTTCCTGGGTAAGTTGCCAGCAAGTGATCGTAAACCAAGACCTTAAACCTGTGACTCCCGACCCGAAAAAGCTGCGTCGGACGGCTTTAATTCTTATTTTAATGATGATTGTAGGAGGGGTTGTGATTCTGAAAGCCTATGAAAAGCGGAGCAAAGAGTCTTCCAGTGATAGCAGGCCGAGTTTTGTGACGCGGATTTCCGAACAAAAAGACCTAGTTTTCTTACAGCAGGATGGAGAGCAGAAGGATTTGCTCTCGTTAAAGGGGAAAGTATTGGTGGTGCAATGTTTGGCATCGAATCAAGAGGATGCCTTAACCACGCCAGCGATGAAGCGTTTGGCGGAGCGCTATCGAGCGAATGACAGCGTTGCATTGGTGACCTTGATGCTTGATCCGGGTCCATCAGAAGGATTGAAAAATCAGCTCGTTGAGCTTTCAACAAAATTAGGGGCGGATTTACCACAATGGGCCGTGGCAGCAAACGAGAGGCAGACTTTACATAAATTCATCAAGAACGAGTTCAAAGCGAACATGTTGCCTTACGAAAAAGACGGAACTTGGAGATATGATAGATCGTTGTTTTTGATTGATAAGAATCGGCATGTTCGTAAAGCAGTGATTCCGCAGCAGCGTGGAGGCGCACCGTATGTGGCTAGCTTCGATTTTGAAATGGCACAGAAGTGGGATGACGAGAAACTTACGACCAAAACTGAACATTCAAATCTGGAACAGTTAGAGATATTGCTTGGGCAAACCATCGATGTATTGCTTAAAGAAATTCCTGAAGAGCCCAAACGGAAAAGTCCAGCGACGATACTTTACGTTGGGATAGGCTTCATACTGTTGTTTATGCTTTTGATCATCAAATCCAAACGAGCATCTCTCCCGACAAGATTATGAATAAGAAAACGACATTAATTATTTTTTACTCCTGCGTTGCGCTGATATGCATAGCGATTTTATGCGTGGTAAATTTTTTCATCGTCCCGCGCATTCAAGCGAAGGGGAAAAGCGCGGAGGCATTCTTGAATGTGGGTAAGCAGGTGGAGCAGGAGTGGTATCCGATTGAAAAAGATTTGGTCGCGACGAATCAGGCTGGCGAGAAAGTGAAGCTCTCGGATCTGAGAGGTAAAGTTTGGGTTGTGGCAGAGTTTTTCGCAGTCTGTCCACATTGTGCGGTTCGTAATGGAACGGAGCTGCGTGCTATTTATGATAAGTTTAAGGACCATCCGGATTTCCATATTGTTTGTATCAGTGTGGACCCCGAAGAAGACAATATTGAAAAGCTAAAAGATTACGGGACGGCCTTGGGTGCCGATGTGAAAAACTGGTGGTTCCTGAATGCGGGTGATGAAAAGGAGACGCATGAGTATTTGGAGATGACTATGAAATTTTTCAAAATCGAACATCGAACCGATCCTGCTGATATCGAGTCGAACGGTCGATTCAGTCACGACATGGGCCTGATTTTAGTGGGTAGCAATTTCAACGTAATTGGCAAATGGCCACTCGCGGATGCTCGCTCCGAAGAAGGAAGAAAACTGAATCCGGGGAATTACGAAAAGTTGAAGAAGGAAATGTTTGATAAGATTTCCACAGAGCTAGAGAAAGCCGCAAGTGAACCTTAATTTTTTATGAAACAGAGTCCAGATAGAGATGAATGGCTGAGCAAGAAGCCGAATGAAAAACTTTCCAAGACGCTCAAATTAGTCACTTGGGTGCTGACAGCCGCGGTGCTGATATTGGTGGGATTGATGCGCTCACCATATAAAATTCCGTTACCAGAAGGCTGGTCTATGTCGTTTCTGCCTCCGGTGCATGCGGTACTGAATTCTTTGGTGGCGCTGGCTCTTGTAGGTGCAGTGCTTGCTGTCAAAGCAGGAAAGATTTTCCTGCATCGTTTGTTTATTTTTACAGCGATGATCTTGTCCGCATTATTTTTGCTTTGTTATGTAGCATATCATTTCACGACTGTGGAAACGAAGTATGGAGGTGATGGCTGGCTGCGAGCCGTGTATTTTATTTTGCTGATTAGTCATATTATTTTGGCTGGCGTGAGTCTGCCCATGATTCTGTTGGCCTTTACTTCCGGGTTCACCAATCATTTCCAGGCACATCGCAAGCTGGCGCGTTGGGTATTTCCGATCTGGCTGTATGTGGCCGTCACCGGGCCGATTTGTTACCTAATGCTTCGCTCGTATTATCCCTAGTAGAAACGAATCATGAATGTGGATAACATCAGACATGCCCTGATTGAGTTATTGGGTCAGGAAAAAGTCAGCAGGACGCAGGCCGTGCTGGATTCACATTCGGGGGACAAATGGTTCGCGTCGCATTCGCCGGATGTGGTGGTTTATGCGGAAACGACGGCCGATGTTTCTGCTGTTCTGGCGTATGCGAATGAAAATCGGGTTCCCGTGACAACCCGCGGTGCGGGGGTGGGCTATGTGGGAGGATGCGTTCCGGTTTCTGGAGGAATTGTTCTGACCACTGAGCGGATGAAGCGTATCATTGGTATTTTCCCAGAAGATGGAGTTACGATTGTTGAGCCAGGGGTAATCACGGGAGATTTGCAACAAGCGGTCCGAGCCATGGGTTGGGATTATCCTCCTGATCCTGCATCGCTGAAAGAATGCTCGATCGGTGGTAACATCGCGACCAATGCCGGCGGTCCGCGTTGTTTGAAATACGGGGTGACGCGGAATTATGTTTTGGGTCTGGAAGTGGTGTTGGCCGATGGACGCATCTTGCGAACAGGTGGCCGACTTCATAAAAATAAAACGGGATTTGATTTGATCGGCATTTTTGTCGGTTCCGAGGGAATGTTAGGTGTAGTGACGGAAATTACCTTGCGTATCATTCCTAAGCCAGTGAGTCGTGGAATGTTAGCGGCGGTGTTTTCGGATTTCGAGGCTGCAGCTAAAACCGTTCAAGCAATACTTCAGGCTGGTCACTTGCCATCGGCCTTGGAAGTGAGCGATGCGTTTACTTTAGCGGCCGCGCGCAAGAAAATGGGTGCTGAAGTTTTTCCGGAAGGGAACGGGCATTTGATTGTGGAGATCGATGGACGTCCCTCGGCCGTGCAATCTGAGCTCAAAGAGTTAGAGATTTTAATTAAACAATGTGGAGCAGGTGAAATCCGCATTGCGCGTAACGAAGCTGAGTGCGAGGCAATTTGGCAGCTACGTCGTGAGTTTTCCTATTCCTTGCGCGATACGGGTCTGACCAAGCTTAACGAAGACATTGTTGTTCCCAGAGGTAAGTTGGTGGAGTTGGTTAATTTCGCGAGATCGCTTGAGGCAGAAACGGGGATTTCGATTGCCTGTTTCGGACATGCTGGCGATGGGAATATTCACACCAATCTGATGGTTGATGATTACACCAATCCAGAAACCAAAGCTCGTGCGGATCATGCTCTGGATCGACTTTTTACATGGGTGTTAGAACAAGGCGGAGCGATTACCGGTGAACATGGCGTTGGCTTGGCTAAAAAACGCTGGATCAAGAAAGCGTTAGGTGAGACATCGTTTGCCGTGCATCGATCCATTAAAAAGACCTTGGATCCGAATGGGATTTTGAATCCTGGGAAGTTCTTAGATTAAGAAAATTTAATCCGGTGTGTGCTTTGCTCAATTCCAATGCTATGGATTGACGATTGACTCCGTTACACTCCGTCCAAGCGGTCAGGACTTAGTTTTTTTTCTGAAGCTCGCTAGTGCTTACTCTGCTTTGATGATTGAGGATTTTTGAATGTTGATTGAAAGATTCAACTCCTCGCTCTAAGCTCCAAGCTCTACACTAAAAAATATACCGAGGACAGGACTCGAACCTGCACATCAAAGACACCTGATCCTAAGTCAGGCGCGTCTACCAATTCCGCCACCTCGGCAACACAGGCAACTTGGAGGATTTTTTCAGAGGCTGCAAGCGCGGATATTGGGTTAATGTTCCTAGTTCTTGGTTCCTAGTTCTTAGTTTGTAAATACTGGGCGCGAAGCTCAACCAAGAACTAGGAACTAGGAACTCTTCAATCGATAGCCAACCGATGCATCACCTGTGGTGTCGGTATTTTCGATTTCTCGAATTCAATCACATGAAAACTCGCTCCAAGGTGGGCGGGGTGGGTGAGGGTGCGGAATTGGGCGATGGTTTTAGGATCGTTCATTTCGCCGTCATTGATCATTTCTGCGGCTAGGTGGGTGAGGTAGCTGCCTTGGGAGGAAAAATGGGTCGGATGCCAAGCTATGGTTTCGGCCTCGCGGGTGAGATCGGTAAAATCGACATGTGCGGTGATGTCGCGTTTCCCGGGATCGGCTAACGGATCTTCTGCTGCTTGATGTTTGGAAAAGGTGCGCAGGGTGCCGCTAGTTCGATGCGTGTCGTAGTATTCGGGCGAAGCGAAGCCGTAATCGATAAAGAGCAACATTCCATCGGATATACTGTTAGAAATCTGATCGAGAAACGCAGGGTAGTTGGTGCGGATTTCGGTTTGATAATCATCGGGAAAAGCATCGCCGAGTATGGTGGTTTTTTTTCCGATAGCGGATGCGGGATCGATGTTCTGGGTGATGAGTTCCCAATTCTCAGAGACAAACAGCTCTCGCCATTTGTTCTCGGAGCGGCGGATGAGGTGGAAAGGAAGGGCATCGAGGATTTCGTTGCCGAAAGCGATGCCGGGGAGGGGATTTTCCGAAAGGGTTTGGTAATCGGTCGCGAGATAAAGTTTAGCCGCGAGGGGCGAGAGTCGTTGTTGTTGGGCTTCTCTGAGTAAGGGGAGGGGCTCGACGGTTGCGTATTCGAGATGTTGCCAGGCTACTGGAGAGAGGATGGAGATGGTTTGTAAAATATCGGCAGCGAGTTTGCCGTCGTGGGCTCCGATTTCGAGGATGCGCCATGGGCTGGGTTTTCCATGATTTTTCCACCACTGAATGAAGCGGCGAGCGAGTAATTGCCCGAAAAGCGGGCCAACGCTGACGCTGGTGTAGAAGTCTCCATCGCGGCCGACTTGGCTGGAACTGCTGGCGTAATAGCCGTGTTCGGGGTCGTAGAGGGCGAGGTTTAGGAATTGGGGAAATGAGATAGAACCATGCTTTGCCAGTTCCGCATCAATTTTTTCCCGGATGAAAGGACAGGAAGAGGTTGCGGGTGTGGCTGGATTCGGGTAAGCCAAAGAACACGCGTCGGCGATATGCGGCGTTGTTGGATGGTTTTCAGACATGGCGAAATACAAAGAAAGCACTGGGAGAAAGAGCGGCAAGCGCCGTTTCTACAAGCGCAAAACATTTTGGTTTGTGCTGTTCATGTTCTGCGTGAGTACGGGTTTGGTGGGATATCTCTATGCTGAGCAATACACGAGGCCGTATCGTGAACGGGCGTTGACATATGATTTGGAGAAGATCAACGAGTTGGAGATTCCGAGTATTATTCTGGATAGAAATGGGAAAGAAATCGGACGGATTTTCGTGCAGAACCGTAGTGTGATGTCGATTGATGATGTTCCGGAGCTATTTTTGAATGCGTTGAAAGCGGGTGAGGATTCAAGGTTTGAAACGCACAATGGGGTGGATTACATCGGCATCGTAAGAGCATTGAAGTTAAACTTCCAGGCGGGAACGACGACTCAGGGAGCGAGTACGATCACTCAGCAACTCGCAAGAAATGCGTATCCACTGAAACAAGATACCATCGCGAAAGGTGAGAGCGGAATTCAACGGAAAATGGTTGAAGCGTTTCTGGCAATGGAGATTGAGAAGCGATATGAGAAGCCAGAAATTCTAGAGTTTTACCTGAACCGGATTTATTTCGGTAGTGGATTTTACGGTTTAAGATCGGCCTCACTCGGTTACTTCGGCAAAGAGCCAAAAGATCTTAACTTGGTAGAATGTGCGACAATTGTGGGACTGATCAAAAACCCTACCAATAATTCTCCGCTCAATAATCTAGAGGCTAGTAAGAAGGCTAGAAATATGGTGCTCAAGCGGATGAGAGAAGAATCGATGCTAACTTCGTCCGATTTCAAACAAGCAGAGCTCAAATTACTTGCTCTTAATCCCAAGCCATTGCAGCGCGGAACTACGCATTTGTATGAGCGGATCGCGGATGCAGTTGGCTTAGCGCTTGGTCGAGACGCGCTATCGGCGGGCGGTTTCAAGATACATACCACCATTCTATCAGAAGCGCAAAACGCGGCAGAGAAGTCATTACGTGAGTCGTTGAACAAGGCTGAGAAACATCCAGACTATACGGCGCAGAAACGCAGTGAATACAGTAAGCAACAAACTGAGATTGCACCTGAGTATCTTCAAGGTGCGGTGTTCATGATAGATCATACGACTGGAGAAGTTTTGGTACACGTAGGTGGTAGGGACTATGCACAAGTTCCATATGATTTCATTGAACAAGGGCTGCGCCCAATGGGAACTGCATTTTATCCATTTCTTTATTCAGTAGGGCTTGCGGGTAAACACACGCCTGTATCAATTCTTGAGGATGAGCCGATGGATAATCGTGCGGTAATGGTGAGTGGTCGTGAGGGGATTTTGGGCGAGTGGGGTATGGAAGTCCGCGCACCAGTTTACGAAGGCAATATAACGTTACGAAAAGTTTTTGAGAACTCCAAAATCGCTGCAACTGTTCGCTTGGGATCCGAGATCGGGATCGAGCGCATCATCAATGCTGGCAATGTATTTGGGTTTCCTATGCAGGAGACTGAAGTATTACCGCGCGTGATGGTGGGTTGGGAAGCGGCTTCGCTAAAGCAAGCCGTTACTGCTATTTCAACATTCCCGCTGTCCGGAAGAAAAGGCCCAACCAAGTTCACCTACCTTTCGCGTGTGGAAAATTCCCAAGGGCGTGTAGTTTATCCAATTGTTACTCAGTCAAAATCTACCACTCCATCGATCAGACTTCTTGATGAAAGGGTGGCTTGGCAGATGCACGATATGATGGCTGCGGGCATGGAGAGGGGTAGTGCGCGGGGATTAAAAGAACAACTATCGCCTCAGCCTTTCAACGGCGCAGGCAAAGGTGGAACTACTCATGACTTCTCGGATGCATGGTTTTTGGGTTACAACAGCAGGATTAGCTGTGGAGTTTGGACAGGATTTCTTCAGGGAAATAGCAAACCGATTTATCCCGGTGCATTCAGTCGTGATTTGGCAATGCCCGTATGGGCGGCGGCTATGAATGCGGTATCGCCGGCGTTACCGAGTCCATCGATACATCGTCCGGTAGGGCTAGTTGATGTGAAGGTTTGTGCGATTTCAGGTCAGCGGATGACCGAGTATTGTCAGGAACTAAAAGAAGATTTAATAACAGGAAAACCGAATATTACAAGCACGGAGATGGTTGAGTATATGTTAGAAGGCACGCAAAGTTTGCCGTTTTGCACATTACATAATGGTGGAAATTCTTCCGGTATTGATGTATCTCATGCGCTTAGTAAATTACCGGCATTGAACACTATGCCGATACGTTCCATCAATTCCGTGTTAATCGGAATTGATCCCTATCACACGGATTTACCTGTTGATGTAACTACTCATACAGAAAATAGTTTGATAAATCGATCTACAAACGTTCTAGACAGTTTGGATTTAGGTGAGATTGAAGAAACCATTCGTTTACGTAAGCCATCCCGCTTAGTGATTTCGCCGGATTAAAAAAGATTTACTTCTTTTTTGGGGGAGCAGTTTGAGGTTTATCTTTAACTGCTTTAACAAGCGGGAATCGCAATACGATGCTTTGCTCGTGGATGCGGGCGCCTGCGGACGAAAGTTCTTGAGAACGATAGATAATGATTCCGAAGTCATTACTTGCATATTTTCCGATAGCGAAATTTTGTTTGGTAATTCCAAGAAGTCCGTTGTCTTGGAAACGCCATTCCTTTCCAGACCAAGCACCTAGAATGTGCTTTTCATCGGTTTTGATATCTTCTAGAGGTTCCATACTTCCGCTCGGACAACGGAAAATATTTTTAGAAGGATCGTAGCGCAGGGTCGAAATGATGCCCGCTCCACCTGATGCTGTGAGAGTCCATGTATCTCCAAGTGTTTTGCTGAGGACTAGGATTACTTCTTCGGTAGCTTTGAATTCACGTTTTGCCCATAGAGTGATGTAATCATCATATTCTTCTTTGGTGAGTCCGAGGTTTTCGTGATACGGAAGAGGAACTCCTGGTGGAGTAGCTGCACTATGTTGCTTGAACCATTCAGGGTTTTTACGTGCTGCCGCCTCGACTTTACTAATGTATTTCTCGATTTCCTTGGGCGGCGCCACTATGCCAATTTTTGCTTTGACTGGAATCTCTTCCTCAAACAAGCCTTTGAAAATTTCAGGCACCTCAGCAGATACACAGGCAGTAAATAGCAGCAGTAGAGAAAACAATTTCATATAATTACGGTAGCCTGTGTTGGGTTCTAAGAGAACTCAAGCAGTAATGCTGAAGATACCTGAATGAAAATTTTTAGCTTCAATGGAAAAAGAGGTTGCGTAAATCACGACTTTAATCCTAGTTTCGCCGCCCGCAGGTCAGCCTCGGAATGCGCGGTTAGCTCAGTGGTAGAGCACCTCCCTGACACGGAGGGGGTCACTGGTTCGAACCCAGTATCGCGCACCATTCTTCGCTTCCTTGCCGGAAGCTACGAATGATGTCCTGAGATTAGCGTTTGAATTTGTGGGAATATAAAGACAGGGTTCTTTCATGTGTTTGTCTCGAATGCTCGGAAGCATTTCATGTGTTATTTCACTGAACTTGATGTTTGTTCATGCGGAAGAACTAGGAGACTGGCGGCTTGAGCTACTGAAAGAACAGGGATTTTCCACTGATACTGAGGCGCTGGAGAAATTACAGAAGGAGCAGGCTCATTCATTGGAGGGGTTTGAGCAGGCCATTACTCAGCTTGGTTCGGAGAAGTTTAAGGAGCGTGAAGATGCTCAGAAGAAAATCGAGCTGATGGGTAAAAATGCCCTTCCTGCGATACGTGATAAGCAGAATTCGGACGATCCAGAGGTGCGATTCAGGCTGAAGCAAATCGTGCAGGTTTACGAGGCCGAAGGACGCTGGAAGAAGGATGACTTACTAAAGCAAGCTATCGCCAGCCTACTACTTGAAAGACAGCAAAAAGAGCTGGTAGATGCTCCACAGGATCTATTTGTTGAATTTTTCAACAAAGCCGCACCTTCACTTAAAAACGAATATCGCCACTTTCGTTATGAAGGAATGGATGGCTCGGTGGTGGATGGGGTCGCGCACTTGAAAAATGTAGGAGTTGAGAGCGATCAACGGTTGTTACTTGATTCGAAGAAAATAACGGGTAAGGCCGAGTTTCCCGATACGTTTCGTATTGAGGTTAAACTAGGAGCTCAACCCGGTGGTGAGGGGATCTCTCATATCGGTCTCTCTATAGGTAATGTAAGATCTTTGTTTCATCCTGGATACAGGACTGGAGCGTTTCGTCTCGAACGGATCGATAACAAGATCCAAATTAAGCAAAATGCCGATATGGGTTTTGATCCGCCGACCAATAAGTTGCTGCTGATGAGTATCGATGTGAAACGCCAACCCAATGGTGATGTAGCGCTGGATGTTACGGTGAATGATGGCAAAAAGCGATTTAACACCCATCAGCTCATTAAAGCTGCTGATATCGGAAAGCTTGATACGATAAGCCTAGATCGTAGTGGTAACAGTGGCGGCGACGCGCTTTTTGACGATCTAATTGTAGATATGAAAAATCGATAAGCTGAGCAGAACGAAAAAAATAGAGCGTGTATTATTTCAATATTCGGCTCTGCTTGCGTTGCGGAAGTGATTGATTTCTTCCATAATTTTTCAGAGATGAACCTGACTTCCCCCGATATCAAAGAACTTGCAGCGTTGTTTCGCTTGTTGGATGACGAAACACCTGAAGTGCGTTCGGTGGTCGTGGATAAGTTGAGTCATGTGGGAGGCGATCTCAGTGAGATTTTACCGGATATTGCAGCGAATCTGAATACCAAGGAACTGGATATTTTGGAGGATATATTGCAGACGGTGCGTCGCAAAACACTCAGAGAAGAGTGGCTGACTCCACGATTTGGTTCTGCGGCTTTGGAAGATGATTGGGAGTTGTTTGAAAGCCAGCTGCGCTTGTTATCTGATTTTTTGCACGATGGTATTTCATTACGCCAGCCTTTGTCCGATGCCCTAGATCTACTCACCGAGGAATTTCAATCGACTTATCCCATCGGAGCTACAGAAAATGATTTGCGGATTTTCCTGTTTGAGGAGGGTCGGCTATGCGGAAATCAAAAACATTACTATGATCCGAGAAACGGCGATCTCGCTTGGTGCATTGCATCTGGCATCTCGAATCCCATCGGCCTTGGCGTAATTTACATGTTGCTGGGGCAACGGCTTGCCTTGGACATCCAAGGAATTTCCTTTCCGGGGCATTTCTTGTGTAGGATTTTTGAAGATGCTGAACCCATCGTGGTCGATTGCTTTGATCGAGGTAAAATGCACGCCCAACACATTTTGACCGATCCCATGAACGAACTCACGCCGGAGCAGCGACAACATCTGCGGGAATCTGCCGATCTCGGGACGATTTTAATGAGACTCCTTAATAACATGATTGATGCCTTCCGACGGGAGAATCGTGAGGAGGATATGGAACTTCTCACGGAAATGCGCGATTCCATGGCGAAATAGAAATAGTCGAGTGGGCGAGTTGTTTCATGCGTTTTATTTTGACCTCTCGGCAGCACATCCTTACTTAGGTGGAGATTATGAAATGTCCTCGATGTGTGCAGCAAATACATAGAGCAGCCGCGGCATGCCCTCATTGTGGATTTTCCCTATCGGATGCGGATCAGTTGTTCGGAAATGAGGAAATCAAACTTCGGAGTTTAACCGATGCTGCTGGGATTTTTCGACGCCATGAACGTGATTTATTGGAAGAGGTGATGGATCGAATTGCGCATGCATTTCCTCAAGTTTTTGTCGCTATTTATACGGGTAGCATGGGTGAATCGGGTCAGCTCAGGCAGTTTGGATTTTGGTTGTTGAATCGCGGGGTGTTTGAAGACGTGCCGATCGAGAAGCCGAATGAAAACGGGATTTTGATTGTGATTGATCCTGATACGAAGACAGCGGGAATGACGCATGGATATTTGCTAGATCCGTATTTGGATGAGAAAGATAGTTTTGATTGTTTGTCCCGTGCACATGCCTATTGGTTGGAGGGACGATATGCGGAGGGTGCTCTACGAAGCCTTCGCGCCCTGGAGCAATTGCTTAAAAAGCGTTGTCGCCAAGCAAGACGCGATCCTGAAAAATACGAACGAAAATATGGAAAATCCGGGAGTGTGCGCGATGTGGTGAAAAAGCTTCGGCAACACGATTCAAAGAAATCAAGCACTCATAAAAATGCCGAAATGGAGGTGGAGCGATGAAGCTTTGGGTTATCATTTTTTTATTAGGCTTACAGTCGGCATGGGCTACGCCGGAAACGGAGGTTCCCGTGGTGGTGGAGGTTCCGGAAGTGGACTCGCAATACCAAGAAATCGAATCTGCTTTGGCAGATAAATATTTTACCAAGAAGCCGATCCGCTTTCTGATCGATCCGCAGGCATTGATTTCGGTTCAACAACGCAAGGGGATCGAAACCTTGCTCGATAATCACGCAGCTGATTCAACGATTGATTTGTATCTTTTCGTTTTCGGAGAAAATCAAAAAATTCCAGCCGATGATCTGAATAAGGATTTCGTTGATCGACATTTTTCCCAAGGTAAACCTGTGGTGGTTCTCTATTATTATTATGGAAATCCGAATCGAACGCAGATGGAACTTAGTCCGAGTATCGCGAAAGCGGTGTCTACTTCTGAACGAGAAAGATCCGTGCAGAGTTCATTGATCCGAGCGATGCGTGCCAACGGTTCGTTTGAGCAGTTAGAGGAATTTGTCATGCAGTTTTCGATTCGTACCTACTGGATGGAACGCATGATGGATGAAGTTTCTGGTAAAGTACAAGTTGAGCTTGCTGTGGAGAAAGTCGCGATTGTCTCGCCTAAGAAAAAGCGGACAGATCTTTTGGAGATGATTCCGGAAAAGTATCGCGAACCTGCGTCGATCGCGGCTGCTGCTCTGGGTTCAATCGTAGTTTTATGTGGACTTGTTATTTGGTTGAAATCCAGAGCGCGCTATCGGTTTCCAGAGATCGAGGTCGAAGCCCGTTTGGGCGGAAGCCATGCGGCGGGTATTGGAGCTGTTGTCAATTTCGCCAGTCCTGCAGTGTCTCCGGCCAACCAACGTGAACAAGTGCCTGAATATTTGCGGCGGGCTTGATTTTTAAAAACTTGGATTGAACCCACGCTCGCATGAGGCGAGGGTTGCCGCGGATGGAACAAACCAATATATCGGTGGTAGCTGACGGGCCTGACAAGGCAGTCAAACTGCCCGGTAAACTCGGCGAAATGAGCCTCACTATGCAGGTTCTAACGCTGGCGATGTGGCCGTTATTAGAACAAATACTCGCGTTCTTTGTCGGGATGACGGATATCCTGATCGCGGGTCGGATGTCGTCGGGGGCGGAAAGTATTCCCATTATGGATGCAATGTCGCTCGGCGGATATGTCGCTTGGTTTATGTTTATTTTCCAAGGCGCGGTGGCTACGGGAGTGATGGC
>CAMCYT010000055.1 GCA_945885485.1 Prosthecobacter debontii | reverse complement strand
CCTCGATATTCCATGATTTTTATCCGTGTTCATCCGCGTTCATCCGTGGTTCTATTTTTCTTTGCCGAAATTCCGAAATGAACACGGTTTACTTTCGATCATTTTTCCCCATTCTCCCAGCGTTATGAATTTCTCTGGCATCCACACCGCCCTAATCACTCCTTTCCGTAACGGAAAAGTCGATACCGAGGCCTACCGCACACTCATCGAAAGACAAATCGCAGGAGGCATCACCGGCATCGTTCCCTGCGGCACCACCGGCGAGTCTCCGACCCTTGATACAGAAGAGCATATCGAAGTGATCAAACTTGCCGTAGAGTTCGCCGCAGGCCGCTGCCTCGTCATCGCCGGCACTGGCGCAAACGCCACCGCAGAAGCCATCGAGCTCACCCAAGCCGCCGAACAAGTAGGCGCAAATGGATCGCTGCAAGTTTGTCCTTACTACAATAAACCTTCCCAAGAAGGTCTCTACCTCCATTTCAAAGCCATCGCAAATGCGACATCCCTTCCCATCATGCTTTATAGCGTGCCGGGTCGCTCTGGCATCGAGATCGCAACAGAAACCGCAGCACGACTTGCAGCGGATTGCAAAAACATCACCTCGATCAAAGAAGCCGGTGGCTCGGTTGATCGCGTCAACCAACTCGTCCAAGCTTTACCAGATGGTTTCGGAATCCTTTCTGGCGACGATCCTCTAACACTTCCTTTCATTGCAGCAGGCGCAAACGGTCTCGTTTCCGTCGCCTCCAATCTCATTCCGGAAGTCATGACCCAACTCGTCAATCACTGCCTCGCCGGTGAATTTGCCGAAGCGCTCACCATGCAAAAACATTTTTATCCGCTCATGCGCGGATTGATGTCACTTGATGTAAATCCAGTCCCTATCAAAACCGCCGTCGCCCTCCAAGGTCACTGCGATCCGGAGCTCCGCCTTCCACTCGCCCCCATGTCAGCAACCAACGAAAACGCCCTCCGCGCGCTGCTTCGGTCTTACAGTTTGATCTGACAGGACCGCGCGACTCCAGTCGCGCTCCCGCCTTTCACTCTTCAAATCAACAATCCTCAATCATCAATCGGAAATCCATCTCGCAACTACCTCAGTCACTTTGATTGATGAATGACGATTGTTGATTTTGGATTTTTGATTTATAAGAAAATTAACACTTCCAAATCTAACACTTACTCTTCCCATGTCCCCAAAACTATTCAATCCAGGTCCCGTCGATGTTTCACCAGAAACCTTTGCCGCCATGTCCCACACCATGATCGGACACCGCGGTAAAGATTTCGAAGATCTCTACGCCTCCCTCCAACCCGGCCTTAAAGAAATCTTCGGAACCGCCCGTCCTGTTTTCCTATCCACCTCATCCGCATGGGGCGTGATGGAAGCCTCACTACGCAACCTCACGAAGAAAAAAGTTCTCTGCCTCTGCTGCGGCGCGTTCTCCGATAAATGGTTAGATGTCGCCAAAAAATGCGGCTTCGAAGCCGAAGCCGTCCAAGTTGAGTGGGGTGATGCTATCAGCCCGGATGCTGTCCGCGCGAAACTCGCCGAAGGCGAATTTGACACCGTCACCTTCATCCACTCCGAAACCTCCACCGGCGTCCTCAACGACCTCGCTGGTATCTGCGCTGCAGTAAAATCGTTTCCTGATACGATGCTCATCGTCGATACGGTTTCCTCCCTCTCCACCGTCGATATCGATATGGACAAGCACGGCATCGATGTCTGCCTCGCCGGTGTGCAAAAAGCTCTCGCGCTTCCTCCGGGCCTCGCAGTGTTTGCTGTTTCCGAAGCCGGAATGGAACGCGCCAAATCCAACCCGAACCGCGGCTACTATTTCGACTTCATCGAGTTCGCAAAAAACGACGCGGCGAACAACACCCCGACCACACCGGCGATCTCACTTCTCTTTGGCCTGCAATACATGCTCGGCAACATCGCCAAAGAAGGATATGCCGCACGTAAAGCCCGCCATTTAAAAACCAACACGATGATCCGCGAATGGGGCGCAAAACACGGCTTCCAGCTTTTTTCACCCATCGACCGCAGTTCCTTCGCCCTCACCTGCTTCGCCACTCCTGAAACCTTGGATCTCAGCGGCTTCATCAAAGCCCTGAAAACCAAATACAATTTCCTCATCAACGGCGGATACGGAAAAATCAAAGGCACCACCTTCCGCATCTCTAACATGGGCAACGAAACCGAAGCCACCATGCAAGAACTCATCGATGCGATGGACGATGTCCTGAAAGATCTCAAGTAGCTGCCCCGTCTCGGGGGCAGGCCATGCAAGCCGCGTCTTGCAGTTTGAATCTTGATAACTTGGACTCGCGCCAGAAGTCACTGTTCTTGCTTTAAAGCACCGTCTTTCACTGGAGCGTATCGTCGGATTTCTCGCTCCAACTGGAAAAATTCATAATCCTCGGACGCGGGTGAATTACTAATCTTGGGGTGAGATTGGAACCGCCTCCCTACGGCAGATATCATCTATAAATTGTCTTCCACGGCGGGCACGCTCCAACATCTCAGAGGGAGAAATTCCTTCACTTCCCGCAAGCTCGAGGATGAGCGCTCCATTGAAATTCGACTTCGTTAGCTCATGAACAATGCGGTTCCAGTTGATTCTACCTTCGCCAGGGACAAGATGCGCGTCCCAGTCGCCATTATTGTCGTTTGCATGAATCATTCTGAGATGCCCTGACATTTTGTGGACGACATTGAAAAGTTCCCCCGAAAGATTGGCGTGTCCGGTATCTAGACAGGTACCGACATTCGTTTCCTTGATTGCGCCAAGCATATAGAGGATGTCACTGGTGTGCCCGAACAGTAAGTGGGGAAGCATGTTCTCCAATAGCAACTGAAGTCCCAGCTTCCGGCAATGTCTGGCAACGATGGATAAGACTTCCGAGCCATTTTTCATTCGCTGATAGAGTTCCTCGGCAGGGGGCTTGCCCTCGCGCTCCGGTCCGGGATGGATGACGATATGACGTGCGCCGAGAATTGCGGCGGCTTCGCATGCGGCAAGAAGATTATCGAGCGCTTGATAGCGGGGTTCCTCGTCCAGCGCGGTAATATCTATGTGGGTCGCGAAGGGGGCATGGAATGAGAAGGCTTCTAGACCTAGCCTGTTAATTTCATCACGCGCCCGGTTCACCGCATCCTTATCATGGTAAGGCAGGTGATCTGGAAACGAACAGATTTCAAGGATCGTAAATCCACCGTCACGGATATCCTTCAGAATATTGATAATGGGTGTCTTATAAAAACAACCTGTTGAAATTCCTATGGGCCAATCATTCATACTTATGTTTTTTTGAGTTCAGTTTATCGCATAAAGATGCAAGAGAGCAGTTTTCCCCATTGCTGTGACAGAGATCTTTTTCCTTCGATGAGGTGCAGTTGAAATCAATCAACCGGTCTATCCCATCCGCTACCTGACCAGCGAAGAGTCGCGTATAAAACTCCGCTCGCACACCCGGATCATAGCGATCCCAAGCATTTCCCCAACCAGCACTTGGATCCGTAAGTCTGAATCTAATTAGCCCTGCGATATGACGCGGATGCCAATCCTCAGCCAAAAGAGAACGCACCACCATCTGCATTCCAGCTGGCTTTAAAAGTAGATCATTCGGATTCTCAAGGATTCTTCTTACGCACGATGGCAGAGATCCGAAATCCGTGCGAGCGTATGTTTGATCCCATAGCTCCTGAGGATACTGCTCTTGATCGTAGTATTCCTCGTGAAACTTTCTCAAAGATGAATTAAGATATTCAGAAATCAGGCGATCCATTCCGATGCTTTCATCGGGAATCTGCACGGACGCGCGTTTTGCCAGATCCATAACAGCATCTTGATCGTGACGAATTTTTAGTGCCTGTTGCACATTCATTTCATGAAGGGGTATGACGAACATATCCGGATGCTGATAACAATCATCGAAAAATCCTGAAATCCAGGTTCGCTGCGTCTTCATATACTTCGTGAAGGGCATACGGATCATCCGGCTATGCATCGGATCACCATATTCGGAAATATCTAACGAAACGATTTCTCTGGGCTTGCCGCATTCCCAGGGTCCGGAGATTACCGCTGTGGTATCGACAGGAACTGGGGTGCGTTCCCCCGCCAGCCGCTTCACCTGATTCGCTAAATATTCCATAACCATACCGAGCCCGATGAACGGACACTGCAAACTGCCGCAGTTCTTGGATTCAATTCTGCATGACGTGCGATCGTATGCTTCTCTGATCCATTCCTGAGCGGGTGCTAATTTTTCCAGCGAACTTTCTGTGCTAGAATGATGAGGTATGCGCCAGACAAAATGATGCCCTTGCCCCGTTAGCAGATGTAGTGGCGTTATGCCCCATTTCAAAAGGATCTCCTCAATCACTTCTATGACAGGTTGCTGGATTTGAAACGCTCTTTCTGGATCCGAGAACACCAGGATCGGTGAATCGAAATTCACATATTCCACATCAAAATGGATCAATAATGATTCTGAATCACAGAGAGAGCGTGCGACTTCCTTGCCCGCCTCCAGAAACCAATCCAGATCGCATGAATGACGGATTGCGTCATCTGAATAGATATCCGCATCGCATTGAGAAAAATAAACAGATGTGATACCGGATCCACCGAATCCTCCGGCGTACTCGATAAGGCGATCCCTCACATGACTATTTCCGTAGTAATCATCCATAACCATTCAGCATGCTGTCTCTTCTCCAAGATATGAGGTGATTGGGTTTATCTCTCAGCGTTTCTTGTTGAGAGCATTGCGTGATTTGACAGGATTCCGTTGAACCCTGCTCCCGTTTCCGAACACCACATCACGGACAATAAATGCGGAGAAATGCCCAGCGCTTTCCGCTAAAATCACGTCATGAATGATTTATTTTCCCCAGAAAAAAATGGTATTTATGAGGCAATGCCGCTCCGTTGCCAAGATTGCGGGATCGAAATCTCCGCCACGCGACTGGCATTGCTACCGATTGCAACGACATGTCTGCGTTGTCAGGAACGGAGGGAGTTTGACCTGCCGCATGGAACCCCTTTCACCCCTCTTGAACCTCTAGCCAACGAATCGCGTGGCGGAGAACGGACGCAGCATCCTTCAACTCAAGTTTAGCTCGGATATTGGATTTATGTACGTCGACGGTTTTTGGACTGATGTTCAAAGATTCCGAGATTTCCGATTTCGATCGGCCTTCAGCAATTAGGTGGAATACCTCAAACTCGCGATCGGTTAACTGATGTACACCATCGCCAGCCCCATTTTTTTGTTTGCCTGAAAACGCATGAATGATCTTTCTGGACATTTCTGGACTGATCCAGATACCGCCATTTGCAACTTCTCTGATTGCTTCAAGCAGCGACAACCTCGGCGCGTCTTTCATAATGTATCCTTTTCCGCCAGCCTTCAACACGCGTTGCGTATAGAGGGTTTCATCATACATTGATATGACGAGGATGGGTAGGCTTGGAGCAATGCTTAACGCATCCTTGATCAATTCCATTCCATTGCGCCCTGGCAATTTCATGTCGGCAATGAGTAGATCCGGCATATCGCCTTCCAAAGATTCAATGGCTTGCGCGAGATTACCAGCAGTCCAACAACACTCGAAACCGGGTTGCGCTTTCACAAGTTGCTCGAGACCCTCACGCATCATGGGATGATCATCAACTATCGCCACTTTTTTAACTGCATTACTATTTGGTATCTTCACTTTCATAATTCGTTCTTAACTCGTTTTTTCAGCGGCACGTTGCAGACGACCCGTGTGCCTCCGTCAGGTAGATCTCCTGGGAAAAAATCCAAAGCAGCACCGATCGCGTCGGCACGGAACTGAACGAAATGCAGACCCATTCCGTCGCGCCGCCGTTTCGGCCCAAAAAACGGTTTTCCATCGTTAATCACCTCAAGGCATAGACCTCCCATCGTCTTATGAAGGCCCACGACAATGCGTCTAGGGCAGGCGTGTTTTGCCGCATTATTCACAAGCTCCTGCGCGATCCGAAAAATGTTAGAAGCTGTCGTTTCGTTGCTAACTTCCACAAGCTCCGGGCAGTCGAACTGGCAGGACACTCGAAAGCGCCCCTCCATCATCTCCGTTAAATGCCTGAGCCCCTCCATCAAACCTTGAGCTTCCATACTGACTGGCGAAAGCCCTTTGGAGATCATCTTTGTCAACGCTGTGGCCTCCTGCAACTCTGTGATGATGGCTTGCAGCGGCCCTGCTTGGGGATGAGCATCCGTTTCCAAGTTGCTTTGAATCATTCCGCATTTCAACCCGATGGCGGCGAGCCTCTGGCAAAGATCATCATGTAAATCCTGTCCGATTCGCAAACGCTCTTTCTCAGCGACTTCAAGAAGCTTTCTTTCCAATTCCTTGTATTCCGTTATTTCCGTTGCGACACCCGTGAAGCTGAGAATGAAATCATTTGCCCCGTAATTCGCATAACGACGATCCCTAATCCACCGGATTCCCCCCCATTTGTCGCGAATCCGATAAACTTCATCGAAATCCCGCTCCATACCATCCCTCAATTTTTCAAAGCCCCGAAGAACCTTGGCGCGGTCTTCCTCAAGGATAGCCTCGCTCCAGTTATCACAATTCACATAAAGCTGTTCGGCAGAGATTCCCCAGATTGCCTCGAATGCCGGACTTACAAAGACGACGCGTTTACCCTTTGAGTCCATCATTAAGAAAATATCTCTGATCGTTTCGCTTATGTAACGGAGACGGGTCTCGCTTTCCTCGTAACTGCGGCGAGCTTCCAGAGTCGAGAGACCGCGAGTCACGACCAGTGTGATCAGATCCAAGAAAGCAGAATCCTTGAGTATGAAATCCAACGCCCCCAACCGCATCATTTTAACGGTGAGCCTCACATCACTGGTACCGCTCACAACGATGAAGGGAACCGACTGCCCGCGCTTCGTGAGAATTGAAAGTAATTCCTGACCGGTGATATCGGGCAGCCGAAGATCGAGCAACATCAGCGATATCTGGTTCATTTTGAGGAAATCCAGGGCATCCTTGCCTGAGTTGACAGCAGTGACTTTAATCCCCTGCTTAGCGAGCTTTGCCTTGATAAGAAGACACATGCCCTCGTCATCATCCACGAGCAGAACCTGATTTTCAGTATTCATTCAGTAAAATGACATTTAAATATTTCAGACGGTTAAAGTTCATGATGATATGATGTTTGCTTTTTGGAAGCACTAAAAAGCCTCATGGATTCCAGGGCGATCAAGTTAGGGAGATTCTTATCCAGATTTATGAATATTTAACCGCGAATGAACGCGAATGAACGCGAATCTGATATATGTGACTCTGGAAAATGAGTTTTTGATTAAATGATTTCGATTCAGCCCACCCACTATTTTCATTATCTCTTAAAATTCGTGTTCATTCGCGTTCATTAGCGGTTTAATTTTCCCTAGCTTGATCGCCGTGTCATGGATTCCCAGATCTGGGAAGATTAATGGTAAAAACACTCCCCTTATCAGGTTGAGATGTTACCGATATTGAGCCATTTATGAGAGCAAGGGCGGTTCTCACGATATACAACCCTATACCTTGACCTTCGGAGTTTGCGGGATCCATTTGGTAAAAGAAATCGAAGATCCGTTGTTCGTAATCTCCCGCCATGCCTATTCCGTTGTCCCTCACTTGAATCATAACCGTATCCTCTTTGAGCTCACTGGAAATTTCTATGGCAAGCTGCCGTGTGGGTGATGAATATTTCAGGGCGTTTTCTAACAGATTAGAAAATACCCTGCCGAGAATATCCCTGTCTCCCCGAACGATAGGTAGATCATGCGCAATAACCTCCGCACCAGCCTCCATGAATTCAAATTTCATCGCGACCAAACTGGATTTCACCACTTCGTTCAGATCAAGATCTTGGATCGAAAGTGGTGCGCTGCCCATGCGCAATACCACAAGCAGCCCGTTTAACAAATCATCGATTTTAACAACACCTAACTGGATAAACTCAAGGGAGAATTCCATTTCCTTGCCGATTTCATTGATCGTATTTTGCGCGCCTGAATTTCCAGCCGAAATGTTCTCCGTGAGTTTCTTCAGCTTGTTCACGTGTTCGCCAAGCATAGACGCAAAACCCTGGACATTCCGAAGAGGCGAGCGGAGATCATGAGATGCAACGAAGACTATCGATTGCATCTCACGATTCTTCTGATCCAGATCATCCGCCTTTTGCTTCAATTGCTGCTCATGAAATTTCCTCTCTGTAATGTCCGAACGGATAGCGATGAATTTGTAAGGCCGTTTCCGCTCATCGAGAAATGGAACGATTGTGGTGTCCACCCAATACATCGAACCATCTTTGCGACGATTGCATATTTCACCGCGCCAAACGGAACCACTGAGGATTGTGCCCCAGAGATTTTCAAAAAACTCCTTCGGGTGTTTTCCGGAATTGATAATACGATGATCCTGACCCATTAATTCGGATTCAGAATATCCAGAGATTTCACAGAACTTCCGGTTTACGTAAGTGATCTTACCATCCGTTCCGGTGACTGAGAGGATCGCATGTTCATCGAGAGTTTGTTTGAAATCGGAAACCGTATGTAACGCCTGATTCACTTCCTCAAACGAGTCTTGATCGCTTATATCTTCGTTACCCATCCTGTGTATCTAAATAACTTTGTTACCGATTTGCGACTCTCAAATCACAATGCTCTAGCTCTTTGCGGCGCTGCCGGAACTCCGATGGCGACTCGCCCGCGAATTTTAGAAAATTCCTGCTGAATTGGGATAGTGAGGTGAACCCCGCCTGTTCGGCAATTTCAGCAACCTGACGATAAGGATCACACAAAAGAGTCCTAGCCTTTTGCACCCTTTTCCTGCTGATATATTCCGTCATAGTGATGCCAGTATCACGCTTGAAAATCCTGCAAAGTTGAAATGAACCGGTTCCCGCCGCAGCTGCCACACCATCAAGATGGATATTACTGCTGATATTTTCCGCAATGAAATCCATTGCTAGCATCACAGCACTACTGCCTGATGGATGCAATTCAAGTATTGCCCGATTGGATTCATCACCCAGTTGCCGTGCGAAAGCTTCGAGTAACCCTTGCACGCAAAGCTGGATGTTTAACACACTGCTCAGCGAATCCTCCACCTTGGTGGCTATCAACTGCATAGGAAATGTGCGCCCCACTGGCACAGGGATGGTTAAAACTTCTGAATCCGTGATAATTCCGGTTATCCGAAGTGAAAGCCTATAGCCCGTGGTTAGTTCGAAGGCATTACGGTATATCAGAAACAGGCTGGAATTCTCCTGCTTTGCAACAAATGTCAGTAGGGTGGGATTCCTTTTCATTGAGGGTGGAATTACAAGTCAATTGGATCGTAATTAACACCCACGTCACCGTCCATAAGCGCCTGCTTCAAGTGAATATAATTCATTCCCTTAGCTGACTAGGGAATTTCTTTAGATAACTTATGTTAGAAGTCGCTACGCCCGTTCCATCACATGTGGATCGGTTAAAACGAGAACAACCTTCCCTATCAGAACCTTTGACGCAAATAATACTTACTTGCAGGCAAGAAATGCTGAGAAGACCTCCTTTCAATTGGTTTATAAATACAACCCTTATGAATGAAGAAAAACCGAATACTTTTTTTGTAACCCATCGTGGCATCCTCTGGATTCTGCTGTTGACCATCCTGCTCTTCCTCATGCTCGCCATGACTGCGCCAAGATTCAAGCAACCCGTGCCGAGGGGACTGGATATAAATATCAATCAGGGTAACGCATCCATTGAAACCGAAGTAAACATCCCATGAATACCATCACATTGGTGCCAAGTTCACATCAAACAGCCTCATCGCCTAACAGAATTGTAAGGCGGAAACGCCAAGAATATTCCGCGGCGAAACCAAGAATACTGTATGTCACTCCGGAAATTTCAAGAATCTCACCGCTGATGTGCCTGAAAGCGGAAAAGCTTCGCGTCAAATCAGGTGGATTAGCAGATGTTTCGGCAACATTGGTCGATTACCTTATCCAAGATGGTGCCGATGTGCATCTTGCTATTCCAAATTACCGAAATATTTTCCAAGGCACCGGATCTGGGAATAATATATCAGCAACATACACCCATCCAAAATCCCGAATCCATCTCGCCGAGGATTGCGCTTTTTACCGGTGTCCGGGTGCTTATCATGACAACGCCGATCAACTCCGCGGTGCGGCCATCGCATTCCAGCGGGAGGTCATCAATCACATTATACCTAGAGTCCGACCTGACATCGTCCATTGCAATGACTGGATGACGGGACTGATCCCCGCAGCTTGTAAAAAACTCGGCATCAAGACGCTTTTCTCCATCCACAATATTCACCGAGAATACCCAACCTTGGCCGAAGTCGAAAGTAAGGGTATTGATGTCAGCGGATTTTGGGATCTTCTCCACTTTGCCTATTATCCCAATTCGTTCCAAGACGCTTACCATCACAATCCTATCGATCTCCTTTCATCGGCGATACAAAACGCCGACTTCGTCAGCACGGTGAGCCCAACTTTTCTCGAGGAAATCACCCACAACCGGCACGGTAGAATCCCTCCTTCCATTCAATGGGATCTGCGAGTAAAGACCGATTCCGGGTATGCCTCTGGCATTCTCAATGCTCCGGATCCATCTTATAACCCAGCACTGGATGCTGCTCTTTTCGAAAACTATACACACTCGGAAGTGAGGCAAGGAAAGAGCGCAAACAAACTAGCCTTACAGCGGCGATTGAACCTCTTGGAGAACTCTAGCACACCTATCTTCTTCTGGCCATCTAGGCTAGATCCGGTGCAAAAAGGCTGCCAGCTTCTAGCAGAAATTCTATACCAAATCACAGCGGACTATCGCGCAGAAAACCTGCAAATCGTCATGGTTGGCGATGGTGTTTTTAAAACTCATTTTCATGAGATAGTGTCCCACCACGGCCTTCATGATCGTGTCGCGATCATGGATTTCGATGAAGAGCTCGCACGGCTCGCATACGGCGGATCAGACTTCATTCTCATGCCATCTTCCTATGAACCATGCGGACTACCCCAGATGATCGGTCCTCGCTACGGAACGCTACCTATCGCCCATAATACCGGTGGCCTCCGTGATACTGTGACTCAACTCTCCGATGACTTCAGCACCGGAACCGGCTTCATATTCGACCATTTTGACGCCTGTGGTTTGCGCTGGGCAATTGATCAGGCAATGGCCTTTCACAAGTCTCATAAAGATATCCGTGAAGCCACAATCAGCCGTATCATGCGGGAATCCACCAATCATTTCAGCACCGAAATCATGTGCGAAAAATACTCAGACATCTATAAAAAGCTGGCGTAATAAATTACTGATTTGAACCCCAATATATTATGAAATCTAACCATACAACTGTTGTGCTTGCGGACATGGAGAAGCTTCGGATCATAAGACTCTCTCCAAACGAAACAGAAATTACCCCACATGCCAAACCCGTTATAATCGAGGAAATGGAATTTCCTAAAAAAAGTCAACGCCACTCCGGTCGTTTTCCACAAGGAAGATCCGTTTTGGAAACCGCCGGAATGAGCCCTGGAGAGGATCATGATGAAGAGATTGAATTCGAAAAAAGACGCGTCAAACTTATCTCTGATAAAATCACAGAACTTCTGATGCGTGAGAAAACCGGATTCTGGTGCTTCGCCGCACCGACTTCGATCAACAGGCAAATCGTCAAACTCATTCCATCTTCTTTGCGATCCTCCATGATCTCAAATATTAATTCAGATCTAACGCATTTGAAATTGGCGGATATCGAAAATCGGTTTCTGACTCATAAACGACATATCTGATAGATAATTATCAATCATCAACAATACGAAAGAACATGAATATGAAAACCTGTTATCAACTGATTTCTATCAACCATGAAAAGGATCTCCTGAAATTGGAAGATGCTGCCCATCTCACTGGAATGCATCGTGAAATGATCGAAGTTTTTTTACGTGCTGGAATTGTGAAATCGAAGCCTGATGAGAATGGATTGCTTCGTATTGATCTTGATGGTGTCGAACGGCTTCGCCAGATCCAGCGCATGAGACAAAAAAGCCGTCCGATTCTGAGGAATATCCGCTTGGTCTTTTCACTCACGGATCAACTGGCAAAAGCCGAGCGTGAACTCCAAGAATTAAAAAACCAACTTTCTTTTCGTTGACGGTTTCTTATTCGGCACTCCGACTGTCAACACTGAGCACGGGCTCTTGCGGATAAGCCTCTCAGTGGTCGTTCCAATGAAAAAATCCGATATTTTGGAATGCCCTCGGTTACCGACCACAACCAAATCCATGTCCTCGTGCTCGTTGATGAAACTGATAATTCCTTCGATCACTGAAGGAGCCTCGACTACCGAGGTAGTGATGTTTGCTGCAAAATATTCATACATGAGATCGGCCCGCATCTTATCTATCTTTCTCTTGGCTGTGGATTTCGCCACCTCCAGTTGTTTTTCAATTGCATAGTGGTTGCTGCCTTCAACTGGAAAATCATAAACGCCCCAAGGTTCACACCAGACGTGTAGAATGTGAAGCATAGCATTTTCATTACATGCTATCTCTGCCGCATATTCCAGTGCTTCCTCTGACGCTACGGGAAAATCAACACAAACCACTAGTTTCTTATACCCGACTTTGTGCTGCCTTCTTACCAATAACACGGGAACACTGGAACGGCGGACACATTTGCTTGCAATCACACCCACATGATTCGGTTTTTCACCTCCGCCTTGCGAGCCCACCACTAGGAGATCCGCATGAATGGCCTTCACCATAGTCATCAATTGACTGAATGGATCTCCACAGCACACATGATAAATTCTTTTAGCACAAAGATTGGTAGTTTCCTCCGTAAATCTTTTCAATTTTTCACTCATGACATTGAAAACTTCTTCACTGGGCGGCGCCTTCTTCATCATGTTGATCGCCTCATCTACGGCGATCACATGAACGACGTGCAACTCCCCCCCCCTTCCCAAAGAGCTATATGATCAGCTTCGATCAGTGCCGCTTTGGATGTATTTGAAAAATCAACGCCTACGAGAATGATGTTAAGTGCTTTCATAATAGTTATTATATTTGGTCATATCGCAGAAAATTTCTTATCGAGTTCTTACCAATTACTCAGTGTCGATTGACGCTGGGATACATAAAATTCACACTTCAATTCTCACGCTTCCTCGGTATTGCGTAGGAGTAAGTCCGTTGAT
>CAMCYT010000054.1 GCA_945885485.1 Prosthecobacter debontii | reverse complement strand
CCCATTCACTACCGTTTTGCCTGGGGCCGCAATCCCAAGGCGAATGCCCGTATGGTGTATATCAAAGATATTCCCTTAGCGACGCAGCGCAGTGACAACTGGACAGTCGCTGACATGTACGAAAACTACACTGGGAAAAAATCCGCAGTTCCAGGGCAAGTGCATGGCGGAGAAGTCGAAGAACTCAAAAAGGCGCTGAAGGCAGCCGACCTTGAACGGCGGATTTTCGAGGCCCAAGCGCTCCTTGATGCACAGAAACAATAATTTGGTTGTAAGAGTCCCCTAACCAGAACAGGTCTAAAATAGAGGTTACGAGGAAAGTGGAAACTACCTAACTCTCACTCGAACAACTGCCGATCCAATGAGCGAAATTGGATAGCTTCTAAAACCTCGTTGCTTGTAATGTTAGGTTTACCTGCTAAGTCAGCCAAGGTTCTAGCAACTTTCAAAATTCGATCATGGGCACGAGCGGAAAAGTTCATCTGCTCCATGGCGTGTTCAAGATAGCCTTTGCCCTCGGCGTCGAGCTTGCAGCACTCGCGCACCTGTTTCGCGCCCATGGCGGCGTTGGTGGTGAGCTTGGCGGATTTGAAACGCTGCACCTGGATGCCGCGCGCGGCGGCGACGCGTTCCCGGATCACGGACGAGGACTCGCCGGTGATGGTGTCGGAAGTGAGTTCCCGGAAATCTACCAGCGGCACCTCGACGTGGATGTCGATCCGATCAAGGAGCGGTCCACTGATCTTCTGGCGGTAGTTTTCGATCTGCCGGACGGAGCAGCGGCACTGGCGTTTTGAATCGCCGTAGAACCCGCAAGGGCACGGATTCATCGCAGCGACCAGCATGAAGTTCGCTGGAAATGTTAGAGATCCGGCGGCGCGACTGATTGTGACCGTGCTATCTTCCAAAGGCTGCCGCATCACCTCCAAGGTTGATCTGCGGAACTCGGGAAGTTCGTCGAGAAACAGGACGCCGTGATGCGCTAGGGAAACTTCGCCAGGGCCGGGGTTGGTTCCGCCGCCTAACAAGCCAGCATCGGAAATCGTGTGATGCGGCGCTCGAAACGGACGGGTTGTTAGAAATTCTTTTTTAGTATCGAGTGTGCCGGCGATGGAATGGATCTTGGTGGTTTCGATCGCATCGTCCTCGGTCATTTCCGGCATGATGGTGGGAATGCGTTTGGCGAGCATGGATTTCCCTGTTCCCGGAGGTCCGACCATCAGCAGATTATGGCCGCCGGCGGCAGCGACTTCCAAAGCGCGTTTGACGTGGTGCTGACCTTTGACCTCGTTGAAATCGACGAGGTAGGTGCGGCGGCTTTCGAAAAATGCGCGTCGATCTAACACAAATGGCGCGATCTTTTTTTCTCCGCTGATGAATTCCCAGGCTTGGCGGAGATTACGGACCGGGATGATGCTGATGCCCTCGATGACCGCGGCTTCGGCGGCGTTGGCTTCTGGGACGATGAGAAATTTCCTACCGCAGGCGCGGGCTTTGAGAGCGATGGATAAAACGCCTTTGACGGGACGCACGTTGCCATCGAGCCCGAGTTCGCCGACCACGCAGAAATGATGGGTTTCGATGGGGTCGGTGCCACTCGCGCCTATCATCGCGAGGGCGATGGGCAGATCAAACGACGGGCCTTCTTTTTTGAGATCGGCTGGGGCGAGGTTCACGGTTTTGATTCCGAGATCGAGCTTGAGCGCGGAGGCCATGATCGCGGAAGTGACGCGTTGGGAGCTCTCGCGCACCGCGGCATCGGGCAAACCGACGATGATGACGCCGGGATTTTCCGCGTTGCGCGCGTTGACTTCTACTTCGACTTCGAAGGCATCTACGCCCCGTAGGGCTGCTGAATACAGTTTAGTGATCATTTGAACAACCTAACTCAAGCGTGCCCACTCGATATGGCAAGCAAGAAAGCTGCTTTCCGTTTCGTATTTTGCCATGTATTCCATCTTTATGAAGAAATTCTTCCTCACCTTATTCGCATTCGTTCCTTGTCTGTTAGCCGCTGCGCCGGAAGAAGGATTTGTTTCGCTCACCAATGGAAAAGACCTCACTGGCTGGAAAACGGTTGGAGGAAACGGCCAGTTCAAGTTTGAGAACGGCGAAATCATCGGCTCGGGCGAAAATGTCAAAGCCAACACCTTTTTGATCTCAGAGAAAACTTACAAAGACTTCGATTTCCGCTTCGAGATGAAGTTCGACACCTTGAAAGGCAACTCAGGCATGATGTTCCGTGGTCTGCAAAAAGAATCTACCGACGGCAACGGACGCGTGAATGGTTATCAGTGCGAGCACGACAACGGCAAAGATCGTTCATGGACCGCAGGGCTTTACGACGAAGCGCGCCGTGGTTGGTTGTTTCCTAACAAAGCGAACAAAGAGCAATGTGCAGCTTTCTCCGAACAAGGTGCCAAGGTTTTCAAATGGGAGGATTGGAATGAGATCCGCATCCTCTGCGAAGGCAATCACATCCAGATTTTCCTCAACGGCGAAAAACGCGTCGACTTCGTGGATGACGGCAAAGAATTCACACCCGAAGGATTTTTCGGAATGCAAGTCCACTCCGGTGCCGCAACCAACGTGCGCTGGCGCAATCTGCGGATGAAGGAGTTGGCTGCGAAGTGATGCATTCGATCAACCGCGTGGAGATCGCCCCAATGGCTTTTTTGCATGACGGGAAAGGGAGGTGTTTTTCTAAGGCAATAGAATTGTATGCCTAACAGTTTATTTTACTAAGAGGCTGTCTGGAAAATTCGTGAGCAAAAAAAAAGAAGAGTCATCTAACCGCAGATAAACAGGATACACGCAGATGTAAGCGTGATGAAATACTAAGGACTTTCCATATGTTAGGTTTTCATCCGTTTTCTTCATCTGCGTTCATTCTGTTTATCTGCGGTTAAATTCTACTTTTCTTGTTTCAGTCTCTGAGTGAAACGAGAAATTTCTAACATTTGATTTCAGCTCCGTAATTGAGCTGGATGGCCACCCCGTTAGCCCGGGATAAAGAGCCTGAAAATATTCAATACTCCCAAAAATCCAAGGAGGAGAGCAAAGCTGCCGACCGCTAGGAACAGATAGCCGACTAATTTGGCGGTTAAAGCGACTTGGACAACTAGGAGGCTTTCCTTAGACGATGAGAGGTAGCTGTTGATTTTAGCAGCGTTTTGCTTCTGGACACGAATTTCCCTAGTCCAGTTAGTCGAGGCATTAGAAAAAGGAATGCTACCGTCGTCGGTTTTCAGAACGATCTGGCGGGTGGCCTTGGTTGGCCATCTGTTGCCGTTATTCACTCCATAGCTCACGACTTCTGCGGATTTCACCCGACTCAACGGAAGGCTTGCCACCACCTCTTTCCGGCCGAATACGCTGGTTTTTTCGAGTACGCAGGTATCCGTCGAGCGTTTACAAGTGAGAGTGACATCGGAGTCCAGAAATAAGATCAAACATGCCCCTGTGACTACGGCTATGAACCCCCCGACCAGCGATGAGCAACCTCCAGCTTTTCGAGGACGGATCATTTGCATGGATTTTGTTATGCAGAACTCGTTTGGCTGTCAATGGGGACCATCGGCTGCGGATCAATCTGCAGATCAAGAAATAGGCCGCGAAGTGAAGCGCTCGATCAAAAAAATCATCGAAATTTTTTACAGAAGGTAACGAAGTCAACGAAGGGGCTTCACGCTGTGGCTTGGCTATATTTTTATCAGTCTGATTTGAGAGTGATGTGCTGGAACATCCTTCGTTATCTTCGTTACCTTCTGTAAAAAAAATCTTATTAGATTATGGCTAAGCAGAAGAAGGCTGAGTAGAGTTCTCAGATCCTCTTTCCTGATTTCTTGCATTCCTAATTGAAATTTCTTTTTGGAGAAGAGGGCAGCAGGATGCAGCCCCTCCTTGGAGGTGAAGAAGTTTTTACAGAAGTCAACGAAGGGCTGGGACAGCTCTGTTATCACATCCCATTAACCAAAATTCCAAAATCGAAAATTTAAGCGCGTAGCTCCTTCGTTCTCTTCGTTGCCTTCTGTAAAAAAATCTTATTAGATTATGGCTAAGCAGAAGAAGGCTGAGTAGAGTTCTCAGATCCTCTTTCCTGATTTCTTGCATTCCTAATTGAAATTTCTTTTTGGAGAAGAGCGCAGCAGGATGCAGCCCCTCCTTGGAGTTGATATCTCTCTATCCGGCAACTGATAACTTCTCAACCAGCCTTTCAGAAACCGCCGCAATGGCTTTTTGCATCGTGATTTCCTGATCCGTCTCGGCGGCCAAGCAGGTCATCGAAACCCCATCCAACCCGCAAGGCGTAATGGCAAGAAAGGGCGGTAGGGATTCGCGGGTGATGTTGATGGCAAAGCCGTGCATGGAAATCCATTTCCGCACGCCCACCCCGATGGAGGCGAGTTTGCGGTTTTCCACCCACACACCTGTTAGACCCTCGCGTCGGCCAGCGGCGACCCCGAGATCTCCGCACGCGGCGATGAGAGCGTCTTCGATCAAACGCAGGTGCAAGTGAAGATCGCGACCGCGAAGATTGAGATCTAACAAAGGATAACCGACAAGCTGACCGGGGCCGTGGTAAGTGGCTTGGCCACCGCGGTTGGTTTCAAAAACAGGATACGGAAGCGCAATCGCCGAACCCAAAGACGACTGATCCCGAAGCCTGCCTATGGTATAAACTGGTTCGTGTTCTAAGAGAAGAATCTGATCGGATGCCTCGCCGGCCAAAATTTTAGCAACGGTTTTTTCCTGAATTTCCAGACCTTCCGTGTAACTCACGGGGTTGGGAAAAATGATGATTACAGGAGGAGGCGGGGACATGATCGAAAAATTTATAGGCGGCAGTGTAACTGAATGAAAATAGAGAACCACAATGGGAGCGAAGCCCCGGCAGGCCGGGGTAAACGGACATGGACGAACAAAAAATTAAATCCTTTCGTCAAATGGACGCGGATGGACACGGATAAGTCATTAATAAAATACTGATAATAAATGTTATTTGTCGGAGCAAATCTCTCTAAATCCGCGTCCATTGTGGTTCTCTTTCCTCTTTAGGTTAATCCCCGGAAAGGCAGTGGGGGTTTCATTTTTCACCACGCCTTAATCACCACCACGTCCTTCATCGGGTAGTGCTTTTGGTTCAGCGTGTGGATCTGGCCGCCTCCCGTCAGGGCTGTGGCGGCGAGGATTGCATCGTTCGGGTCTATCCCATGGCTGGAATTCCATTTCCGGAACAGTCGGCCAGCCTCATCGATGACGATCTGATCAACCGCGGCTGTCCGGATTCGAGAGAGTAGCGACATCGTGGCCTCCTCCTCGTGCGGTCGCATAAAGAACAATACTTCCGCGCGCTGCATCGCACCGGTCCACATCTCGATGTCGGGGTCTTCTGCCAATCCGCACAGGTAGTCCGCAGCTTTGCGCTCTCCTCGCAGGTGCCAAATCAGGATATCCGCATCTATGAGTGCCTTCATCGGCTGCGTTTCTCAAAAGATTTCCGGAATGCCGCA
This sequence comes from Prosthecobacter debontii, assembly GCA_945885485.1. Classification (GTDB taxonomy): domain Bacteria; phylum Verrucomicrobiota; class Verrucomicrobiia; order Verrucomicrobiales; family Akkermansiaceae; genus Luteolibacter. The sequence goes on along the minus strand of CAMCYT010000054.1, from coordinate 7,811 downwards.
CGTGCGGCCTCGACCGTTTCCTGCGCGCTCTCGTCACGCTGCCAGGCCCCAAATGACTGATCCAGAAACCCTCCAGAACGGCTCTCCCCGAGAGTGGAGTCCAGAAGCGTCACCGCCTCTTCGATGACCCGCTTCTTACTCGTATGAAGCCGCCGTGCCAAACCGCTGATGCGTGCCGCAACAGCTTCGTCAATTCTGGTTGAGAATACTTTGTCCATCGCCGTTTTTCTTACGTAAGAAAAATTACTCTTACGTAGTGGGATTGTCAATCATACATGTGAGTTGGAGCGATATGGAACCCTAATGGTGATGCATCTTAGCCATCGCCAGTTCCATGAAAGAGCCGGAGAATCTGGGGCGTTTTAGGTGTCACCGAAAAGCTCCTTGGCAGAATATGTCGACCCATTAGGTTCACATCAATTCATCCTGCCTCAAAATCCCAGATCATGAAAATCCATCCTATGACTAAAAAATTATTATCGGCAACCGCCATGCTTGCCTTGCTTGTCGGAACAACTGGAAGCCTTAGCGCAGCAGATAAAGGCGGAAAAAAATTGCTGGTCTACATCCTCGGCGGGCAGTCGAACATGCAAGGACACGCGGAAGTTTCCACTCTGGCATACCTGCCTAAGCCCGCTTATGTGCCGACGGCAGAAGAATGGGCGATGATGACCTCATGGCTTGATCGCGATGTAAGAGTGAAATCGGAGCCAACTATCCGCGAGAACCTGATGAAAGACCCGGAGAGCGCGAAGCTTCCGAAAAAGGAGTTTGGAGAATTGCTCGCGAAGACCTTGAAGGTGGAAATCGATAAAGTGCGCGCCGAGCGATACGAGGAGTTCAAGAAACGCCAGACCGATCCTGCTCGCCTAGCCCGCGACAAGGAATTGTCCGCCATTTTCACTCCCAAACTAACAGATCAAATCGTCGTTAATACCATGACACTCACCAAACCCATGAAAGGAGCGGTGGAACTCGCGACGACATGGGAGCAAAAAATGGGAACTCCCTTTGGTAAGCGTACTTACATCGCGGCGTATGGCGGAGTGAACCGGGCTGCCGAACCCGGCGTTGCAACTGGCCCGCTGAGCACCGGATTCGGCGCACGACCCACTGCTTTTGGACCCGAGTATGCATTCGGGATCATGTTAGAAAAAAACCTCGATCAACCGATCCTGATTATCAAAACCGCATGGGGTGGCAAATCCCTCCACTACGATTTCCGCCCGCCTTCCGCAGGTCCCTATCAGCCAACGGCGAACGAAAAAGCTCAGCTCGAAAAGTGGCAGGCACGAAAAGAAGTTTGGGATAAATACATCGCTGGTGGTGGAGTGGAAAAGGAAATGGTGCAGATGGCAAAAGACATCAAGAATCTCGAAAGCAACAAACGTAATTTGCAGGCAGCAATCGCGAAATTGCCCAAGGAACAACAAGCCGCGGAACAGGAAAAACTTACCGCACTAAACACGAAGAGCAAAGAGCTCCAAGGAAAGCTGGTTCCACCTCCAGGCGAGATGCCTTCCCAAGCTGCCGCCAGTTTTTATTGGAACGAAATGATCACATTTGTCCGCAAAGTTTTGGCCGATCCGAAAGCCTATCACCCGGAATACGATCCGGCGGCTGGCTTTGAAGTGGCTGGGGGCGTGTGGTTTCAGGGATTCAACGACCAGTTCGATCCTGAATACTACGGCAACTATGCCAGCAACATGGTGCATTTCATTCAGGACCTTCGGAAAGAGGTCAAACAACCTAAAATGCCATTCGTGATCGGCGTGCTGGGAACAGCGGCTTTTCGCGAAGAAGCTCTAACAAACAACGTCGCCAACGGCCATCGCGAAGCAGCTCGTTCTCCGGAACTGGCCGGCACCGTGGCAGCCGTCGAAAGCTGGCCGCTGACTACACCGGAAGTTGCGATCTGGCGTATGAAAAAAGACGCGCTCCAAGGCAAAGCCAGCCCAGCCGAATCCGAACAAGCAGATTCCCAATGGCGCATGCACGGCAGCAACCAAGGCTACCACTACGACGGCAGCGGACGCTTCTTCATCCGCCTCGGCGATGCTTTCGCTACCGAGATGCTGAAGCTAATGAAACGCGACTAAAGTCACGCCGTGTTGTTCGACTCTCACAATCATTTGCAAAGCCCGAGGCTAGGGAAGCCCGTTCATCAACTTATCGCTGAGATGAGATCTGTGGGGATTTCCGGGTGCGTGGTGAATGCAACTAGGGAGAGTGATTGGGAGGTCGTGCGTGAAATAGCGGGCAAGTTTCCTGAATTTGTGCATCCTGCTTACGGGGTGCATCCGTGGTTCGCGGATACGGTCGAGGTAGACTGGGAGGAAAGGTTGAGAAAATTATTGAGCGAAGACGCGCGGGCAAGCGTGGGTGAAATCGGTATCGATGGCTGGGTGGACTCGCCAAGGATGGATGTGCAGCGAGAGGTATTTAACAAGCAGGTCGCGATTGCAGTGGAGCTGGATCGAGTGATGACGGTGCATTGCCTGAAAGCATGGGATGAACTTTTCAAATTAATCGATGAGACCGATGCATGGCCGAAAAAATTTCTCATGCATTCCTTCGGAGGTTCCATCGAAATTGCGGAACGATTGCTCCAGTATGGGGCTTGGTTTTCGTTTTCCGGATATTTTCTGCAAACTCAAAAACGAAAAACGCTAGAAGTTTTCAATCGCTTGCCGATAGAACGGATTTTGTTAGAAACCGATGCCCCGGAAATGGCACCACCGCAGGAATTAATGAATTTTCTGCTAGATGGCGAATACAATCACCCCGCGAACTTAGGGGAGATCGCGGTAGCATTTGAAACAGAGATGGGAGTCGGAATCCTTGAGGAGGTTGTCGAAAACAGTAAACTCTTCTGGGGGCTATGAATCTAGAATCCGCAGTTGGCACTAAGGTCTTTAGGATCAAAAATTCTAACAGAAGGTAACGAAGAGAACGAAGGATGTTCCAACCCTTCATTCTCAAATCTCCTGCCAAATAATCATATAAGCAAAGCCAAGGCCGCAGCGCGAAGCCCCTTCGTTGACTTCGTTACCTTCTGTGAAAAAACTGAACCCACACCCTATTTGAAATCCAGTTCTCCTTCACCCACCGGGTAAACCTAAGATTGGCAGGTATTCGTCCTCAACCAACGCTGGATTAAGCATTATCGCTCCCCATCCTCAACCTCAACTGCGGATTAGAGGATGAATCAGCTCTGAGCACTGGGATCTATCCCTAGTTCTTTGAATAGCATGACATCCAGCTCCGTTTCACTTGGCTTGATGCACTCCGTATCACCAAATTTGATAATCTGTATCAGCTTTACCGTCTTGCCGATCACAAGGTAGATTTCCTGTCTTCCGCGGAGTCCTACGTACTGGGTCGCAACCACTTTTCCGATAAACCGCCCATCCCCTCCCTCACTTGTCATCATCTCACCTGACTGCGATGTGTAGTTCTGAAATTTGGCACGTATCGCCATATCGATGTATTCCTGGATTTCCTGATCGGTCATGAATATGGGTTTGTTTAACTCTCTGTTGAAAATGGTGTGACATCTACCCGCCAGAAAAAACTGGGTTGAATCCAGCTTCTGTTAGAATACGTTTTACCTCTTCCCGCTTGTCGCCTTGGATTTCAATACAGCCGTCTTTCACTGTGCCTCCGACACCGCAGGCTCTTTGGATTTTTTTTGCGAGTTCTTGTTTTTCAGCAAGTGAGATTCCGATGAAATTTTTGGCGACAGTGACGCCCTTGCCGCCCCGATGCGCGGTCTGGCGCACGATATCCACGCGACCTCGCTTGGTATTTTTTTCACCACGCAGGGAGGTTTTCACAGGGATGGCTGAGGCTTCAGGTCCAGCAGGGAGGTTCATAAGCCCATCCAAGGCTGAGAAACCATTGCTCAGCGGTTGCGCATTTCCAGCGCTCGCGGACTTATCCTTGTTCTGCTTCATACAATAAAATAACCGCCAAATTTAAAGAAGCTCAAGCTTGATCTACCGCTTGAATCTATTTTTGCATCCAGGGCGGAAGCGTTTGTGGATCGGCATTGACGATAGTTGTTAGGTATTTCCCTTGATGATCTGTAGAAATACACAACAAGTAAGAAGCGCGTTCGCGACCGCGTTTTACTTCACCGATGAGTTTGCCGTTGTATTGGATTTGAAATCCTCCACCTGTCCATTTGGGTATCTCGGTGACTTTCTGAAATTCAAGTTCGATCGGTTCACGAGCGAACTGGAAACGATTCGTTTCGGGCAACATGGAAACGGCTTTGAGCGCGAAGCCTTTTGATTCATATGCAGGTATGGAAAGGAAGCGGATATTGGGAGGAATGGGATTACTATCCGATTGCAATCGATCGCTGGATTGCAGATAGATCACGATCAGGTTTGAAGCGCCTTCGACTATAGAAATGTTAGATCTGATTTTTTTGTATTCGGAATGGTTGAAGGTGATCGGTTGTGCGCCGCTTGGAACCATGAACCAACCCGTTTCAGCTCCGCTCTTCAAACCATCTGGAACCAAATTTTTCCCTGCCAGATTGATTTCACAAGTCATGGATGAGGGAATCAAATTCACCACATTAAGAAATCCGTAGGACTGCGTTTCAGTAGCATTTACGGAAATCATCCACCATGTGAGCAGTGCTGAAATTTTAATGAGAGATTTCATAATGTTTGGTGATGCGCGCCTTGCCATCGGGGATCGCTTGCCCGTTTGAATCACGCTTGGGCTCGACCGTGATATGAAATTCACGTGTGGCACGTGCAAGGCGTTTGCCTGATTGGGTTATTACCTCGCCAGCAACGATGATGCGAAACGTTTTCGAATGGAACGTCACAAGATCCATGACCTTGCGCATGAGTTCTTCTCGTCCCGCATCATTCCACTCGATGAGATCGTTCGGGTTGTCATTATCGGTAACGCTTGGAACTTCTTCATAAAACGCAGGATTTCCGAAAAAAGGTGTATCCTCTGGCTTGGATGGATCACGGACTTTCAACGGATTTTCACGCAAGAAGTTGAGATCCGAGTATCCTCGTATCGGACTTTGATTGCGATGCGCGATGACTCGGTCCGCGAACAAATCACCTATGATTTCAGAATATCTAACTTTGACATCGGCTACCAGCGGATCGGCAGTTGATGAAACGCCTGCGATCAAGCATCTCAGAACTTCACTCGGCGCGGTGTTGATATTAATTCGGCGAGCGTGGGGATTTGATAAAGGATTTTCAGGATGGAGAACAAATAGATCCATGAGTTGGGCAGCGCGTTGCCCCTCGGTGTCGAAGACCGGAAACTCAGGGCGACCGATGGCAAGGGACAATCCTCCACCAGCCCTTGAGCTAGCAATGGAGTTACGTTCGTTGACATCAATCCATTGCGCTGGATCGTGGATGTTTCCAAGTTCACATAAGGAGTTATACCGACCAGAATTGGATATAAATGCCGGAGCATGACTGGGTTGATTGGCTGGATATATGCCGCTGGCATACGACGTGCCGTCCGGGTTCATGATCGATGTTGCTCCGGGCCGCCTCTGATCACCGACAGGCCTGACGCCCGGCAAGGTGCTTGAGCCGCTATCCGGCCATTGATTGATACGGACTTCCGCGTATGGCAAGGTCGGCTTAGTAGAAGCGATGCTTCGCTTCAAAGCGCGGCCACCCCAATTACTATTGGCATCGTAACTGTTAGCAATAATTGGACTGTTTATATAAATAGATGAACGAGGATCGCCGTATTGACCGATGCTTGTATCGTGTGCCGGTGAGGCGTTGCCCTTCCATTTGCGCTCGACTAATCCAGCTCGCAATAGGCCTGATGTCCGCTGCAATCCACCACGGGCAAAATCGATTACATGATTGTTCCATTTCAAAGAGTAATTGCTATCAACCGTTTCGATGAAATTTAGTTGGGAAGGCATGAATGCACCCATGGGAAATGCGTGAACATGCTCGCCGAAGGGAATCACTAGGAAGCCATTCGGCGGCATGGTGATTTGGGAAGATGGGAACTCGACAGGAGTAAATGAGTGTTCACTAGCGGGAGGAATATTGATTTTGTGTCGATTCATATTCGTGAAGCGAACTTCACCACTGATAGGAATTTGGCTAGGATTCCATAACTCAACGAACGTTTCGACTTTGATGTTCACATAGCCATTACTGCTTCCAATCCATTCGTATCGGTCGAATAGCTCATTAACGAATGGATAGGAATCGATGCCGCGATAACCGTTGCCACTCGTTGGATTGCTGTTTTCATCTGCGTAATCGATGATCGATGCGGCGAGGGTTTTTAGGTACTCCTCCGAACCAGAAAATCCGCCACGCCTAGTTGAAAATTGAGAGAGGTTACGGGCGATGTAATTCGAAAGCTCGGTGACATCTCCTGTTTTAACAAATGCATTAAGATCCGGCGCTGGCTGCCCCGCATCGGCGTATCCATATCCATGAGGAATGACTTTTGGAGTATTGGAAAAATCAGGTAGATAAACGATGTATGGCTCAATTCGGCTTGCTGCCTCTTTATCTAACAAATTTCTCAAAGACGCAGATGTGCGGAGTAAATCGCGTTTCTCATGCATGACTTGAGGCATGCTTCCTTGAGCTGATAAAGGTTTGAAAACCGTAGTCGAATCGATTTCTGCAGCACTGGAACCTCGATCACGTGGTTCCTTTCCAACATGTTTTGCGTCCAATCTTCCGTTCAAATCCTCAATCCAGAATGCATAGCGCAAGGTGGGTTCAGTGTAATTTTCGGGATCTTTGTTTAATTCGATCCATTGAGCACGCGGAATATTTTGGTCGTATTCTGTAATCGGAATCAGTGTATGCGCGGCTTCAGAGTATACAGAAAGTTGCGGGGCGAGTTCATGTACAGCGATTTGGCGATCACCGAGTGAGCTGCGTGGAGCATTACTAAACAAAGGAATCACCTGCCATGTATGGTTTTCAAATGATGCGGCGTAAGTGAAGAATTGTTCGCGATAACCAAGTGGGCGTTGACTGCTCGCAACTCGGGGCTGGTTCGGATCATCGATGCGGAATACCAATGTATCATCGCGGCATGAAATTTCTGAGATGATCGCTATGGCATTTGCGAGACCACTTTCAAGAGCGAGTTCAGCACGAGTGGCGTCGGAATAGGATCGTGCGGTTTTACGTTCGAGTCCGAGCATGGTGAGTAACCCAATTAGCAACAAAAGGAGCGCGCCTATGCACATCAGAGTCATCGGAAGAGCAATACCATGCTTGAGAGATCCGTATGCTTTCATTGCCCGATTGAAATTCTATGTGTTACCATACGGATCATCGACTGTTCGCTATTCGTGGGTGTAATCGCGAGACGATTCCATGCAGCTTGATTCGTGAAACGGCGCGAAAATGATTCATCGATGGTGCGGATGATCACTTCCACATACGACGGCGATAGAGAGATAGATTCATCCCAGGGCTCATCATTTCCTGTTTGAGGATTATGATACATCGGAATGGCTTGAAAGCTCAGCACACAGTCGATGACTGGCTCATCCGTAGCAGTGTCTATTTCTGGGAAATCTGCCTCTTGGCCTTTTTCCATGAAATTTTGTGTTTTATTGGGATGCAAGATTTTACGGAATAGTTTGGGAATGATCTGCTGATTTGAACTCTCGACGAATGCGACATAATAACAGCTGGTCGCGATATCGCCTGGCTTTTCAGGATTCTGCTCATCGATTGGCAGGGTTCTAACAAATGCAATTTGATCGGAGCTTTCAGGTCCGCTTGGCGTGAATGAACGATGTATGATTGCCGTCT